>JAJZLT010000009.1 GCA_021803245.1 Microcaldota archaeon | reverse complement strand
TTCGCTTGGTCGCGCAGAGGCTTGCATTTATGCACCACGTGAGAGAGGTTCACATAACAGAGGGAGAGTACGGCTTCGTTGTGAAATCTGCGCTTCTTGATTACGAAAAACAGCAGGAGCTTGGCAGGAGAATAGAGAAGGCAGCAAAGGGAACCTCGAAGGCGCTGATAAGCCACTGCGAAATCAGCAAGTAATGCTCCAATATTGGAGTGGGGAAGACAAACCCGGGCATTTTGCCCCACCGTCCGGGTCCCCCCATTGCCTTGCAGCTAAACTTTCAAGCAGCGCACGATTTCCTTAAAAGAGATCGCCATTTTTATTGTATATTATCCAATCTGTCGTCGTGCATTGAATCTTAATATTTGACCATATACTTAAGGAAAGATTTATATATTATAATATCAAAATGGATATTTGTGGGGTGATTTGGTGAACGAATGGAGAGCAGGAAGGTCGAAAGGAACGGGTCGCAAATCGGGATTATACAAGCAAGAAGAGATTTATCAGAAAACGCATCGCAGCGTGCTTTAGTTGAGAACGGACTAAGAGGCATCCGGAGGGTCGCCGGAAGAGCGGTTGCTACCGTTGCAATTGCAGGGTCAATTGCAGCAGGCACTTATGCCGTGCAGGCAGCTGAACCTATTGCAAAAGCCTCTGCAGATACGCAGCAGAGCATAAGCATGGGAAACATGTCCACTTATCAGATAGTCTATCTTGACCCGTATGTTTATCCGGGTATCGTTCAGGATGGCAATGCGACGATTAACTACAGTTTCGTTTCAAATACAATGAAACAGTATATAGGCTCCAGCAGTATTTCAGGTTCATGCACCACCGGCTCTGGAGGCAGTTTCGCACCGCAGGGCGGAATAGCGAACATGACTGAATTAGATGCGCCTCTCCCAAACGTAGCCAGCCCTGTCAGCCAGATATATAACTCGGCTCAGCGGTATGGCCAGTACATCTCCCTGAATGCATGTCCTATATATTTCCCATCATTTCCTGCTGACGTGTCAGGCACATTCACCATAAGCGCTACAGATCCAAATGGAAATGCCTCTGCATTCTACTCTGGTACTCTTACCCTGCAGAACCTCGATACGGCACCGAAGCAGGGATCATTGCTTATAACGATACCTCTTGAAAACCAAAGCGCATCTTCCACAACCGTGTCCTCTGCATCTACCACAACCTTACCTCCTGCTGCAACTACAACAGTCCCGTCAGCAACTACTACTATGCCCTTGCCTGCACCTACTGCCACTCCGCCAACAACATCTACGCCAACTACATCAGCGCCTACTACTGTTGATATGCCGCAGACAACAACTACAAAAGCTACTTCATCCACTACAACTACAATTCAACCACTGAACATTTCGGGAGGCATAATACAGACAAGCAATGGCTACGATCAGGCCATGGGCATACCACTGATTCCCAAGAGTCCTGTTATAGCAACGCTTTATGCTGCTGACCCGAACAGCAGCTCCAATACGGGCAAAGCGGAATATCAGGTATGGAGCAATAACATAATCACTGACATGTCCGGCAACCCTTTGACAGGGCCGGATGCCTATGCATACGTGTATGCGCAGCAAAAAGGAGGCACCGAATACTCGGTTCAGGTCTATGGCCAGCAGCAGATGCCTTCAAGAGGAAGTCCAGGAAACGACACAACCACTTCCTCCACCTCAGTTCCGGAAACTACTAAGGTTACCACTTCCGCTTCTGGAAACACTGGAGGTTCAGGGGATGGAAGCACAGGAGGTACGTCCACCACTTCGCCAACATCCTCCCAAGTTGGTGGTTCTTCAGTTACAGGAAGCGGCTCGCCCAAAGCAACAGGCAATAATACCGCATCGCAGAGCATATTCATTCCGACGCAAGACAGCCTTGCGGAAACGCCTAACTGGGGAGGCAATTTAACTTCTATGGCAAAGACGCTGGTAGGATACGAAGTAAGCGATACATCAGTAAGCGTCAAAACAGACAACGTGACGGTAACCGGCGAAGCTTCTATGGATTCTCTCAGCGTAGGCGTAAGCACCGACATAATCAAGAATCTTTCCGGAACTGGAATAAATGTGGGTGTTTCGGGAACGGTTGATCTGGTAGGCGATCCTAACGTAAAAGGTGAAATTACTGCGACAAATAACAATAATAGCATATCCGCAGCCGTTACTGCATATTCTAGAGGTAAACTTAGTATCTATCTAGGAGTAGATGGCATACCTGCAATCTCTGAAAACGTGACTGTCAATAAAACTGCAACTAGCGGCGATGGTCAGAAGCAGAAAAGTCAACCTGCGCCTAGTCCTGCACAGAATCCCGATACAACTGGCATAGAGATCGCAGGCGCGGGCGCCATTGCAGTAGTAGGAGGCGCTATCGCCTGGGCAATCTCAAATCCTGAGTCATGGATCTGGGTGGTCGCTTTCTAAGGTGTTGATATGGATGCAATAAGGGTAGAAAGAAGCAAGATTATACAGTCAACATCATCTAAGGATTGCGCGAAAAACGCAGTCAGGAGCATTGCAGGATATAAAGCTACTTTACATTATAGTAGAAATGCGAATGGATTGATAAAACGAGGCATTGCAGTTGCAGCCATTGCAGTATCGAGTATTGCAGCAACACAGTCTAGTGCCTACGCTTCCGTTCAGCGTGAATCGGCAAAGGCAAATACCTTGCGCATAACAACGCTAAGCGACATAGGCATGCATGGTTTCTTCTTCACAATCAATTCTGCAAGCATATTAGCAGTAAAATCCCCTTATCATTACGAAATCACCTTTTCTGATGGGAACAGAACACACAAGAAATTGGAATTCATCAATAAATACGAATCTATGAGTGGTTTCTACACATTCAAAGTTGCAGGAATTGAAGAAGGAACTACTGGAGCAATGTATGTAAAAGTTTCGGGAAGCTCAGGGAAAGAAAATGCTGCCGGAATTGCATATGTTTACTATCCGAGCAACGAATGCAGCAAAAGAGTGTTTCTTGGGATAGACGCAACAGTAAGCTGTGCAGGGTTCAATGCTGATTTCTACGGCCTGCTCACATTAACCCAGAACGGCAAGGCAGAAGTGGATGGTGCGTTCTTCCTCGTTTTCACTCCAGATATAAAGAAGTACTACATAGACAAGGTATATAATGGCCAGAGCGTTAAGGTATCTGATGGAAGGAAGGGCGTTGTCTTGGAACTCAAGGAGGCAGATGCATACGAAGCAGAGGCATTGCTGAGGCGCAGTTGAGCATATATTAAAACAGAATGTGTGCGTATGGAGTCACTCAAGTGGTATATTTCAGGGGCAATTCTGATTGCCGTATTCGTTGCCATTGGCTTGCATTTCAATCTATTCGTCTCGCCTGCTAATTTCCTGAGAAGCACTGCAAACATAAAAACCATCCATATGCCGTCATACAATTCATCAAAATATTATTCTCGAGGGGTTGTAAGCTATGGATTGGCGGGCGATTTAGCATCCGCAGTCATTTCTAGGAATGCGTCCAACTTAACTGCATATCAAGTAACCACTAATGGGATATTCGGATGCGTAGACATACACTCAATAGCAGCGTATACGCCCAATTCGCCCCTATACGTATCAGAATACGGTGCTGGCCTGCAGCTGAATATCAACCTGATCATAAATGCTACTAATGGCCTATCTTACGTCTACTGGCTGCAGAATGCCATGCTTTTCAACACCTCCGATGACCAATATCAAATCATGGATTCGATATACAACCTAAGCTTCGGCTATCTCTCAAACATATCAAAGAATACGCTTTTCGGAAAAGGCAACAATGCGATAATCTACGTCTCCGGAAACGGTGCAGGCCAATTTGTAAAACTTAGCAGCTTAAGTAGTCCCAACTATATTTATACTCAAAATGAAGTAATCCGCCCATTTTCAAATGCAACTGAGAAAAATGGCAAGTTCTTTTATTTAAACTTCACTGCTCCCTGGTACAACTACACACTTCCTTTCACATACTGCCCCATAATAATGATAAATTCCACAGTAAACTCCACCGGAACTTATCCTGTTGCAAATTTCGGCTACAGTATAAACGGCAACAGCATTTTTTACGATAATGTAACATTTGCCATACCTAGCACGAATGCTTACCTGCTCGTCACGCCATATAAGAATATGCTTCACATAACTGCCCTATATGATGCTGAATTCGTATTCGGAGGTGAAGGCAACAATCAGAGTGCAGCATTCACGGAGATGAATGCTACTGGGATGTGGCTCTTTTATCAAGCAAGCAACGGCACTTTTGTACCGTTCCCTTCCTTGTACAGCAGCGGTGCTGATACTAGTGAAGCCGCAACCAACCTTCAAGTCACGCAAGGCAGCAACTATGCTTCGGTAGGAATAGGCACTCCTAATCTCTTCTCAAACATGACGCTTCACAGTTCAGAATACAACTCCACAGAATACGCAAACGTCGCTTCTTGGATAGAAGGAAAATAATGTTTCCTAATCAAATGAAGAGCAAGAGCCGAACCCCTGCAGCAGTTTCACTCCTTTATTCTATTAATGCGCTTCAACTGCAAGCTGGCGTTACAAGCATCACTTTTCCTGCACACCGTGCGACTCTTTACATCTGCCTGCTCGGCTTTTTTGCATGTCTTATTTCCATATGCTGCTTCACTACGCCTATTATCCCTCCCTTCAGCGAGAAAGAATCAATTCCGTACTCCTTCCTGAGCACGCTGCCCACAAACCTGGCAAGATTGCCGTTGTAGCACACCAGCACATTTTTCCCCAGAGCCTTTATCTCGCCTTCCTTCAGCTCAACTGCCTTATCAGGGTCAAGCTTGATTATTTTCTCCTTTCCTACTCCGAGTATGTAGCTTACCGATTCTGCAGACTCTGCGCCTAGCCACACAAACTTAAATCTGCCTGCTTCAACCATGCTCTTTGCTGCAGGGAAATTTACTTCTTCAGGAAGCGATCCGTCTTCTATCAGGAACTCCTTGAAGGCGCGGTAAAGCTTTACCTGCGCTTTCCCATTTTCGTGCTTTTTGCCGCCTTCAGCGCTTTCGCCATCGTCCGAATACAAAAGCCTTCTTCCACTCTCTGCGAGATCAGCCATATAAAATGCCATTGTTAACGCCCCGTTTCAAATTTATAATTATATATCGCAGTACACATATATACGCATTTCTACCGCATGTGTATCCATATATACATCCATATAATAGAGTGGCGCAAACAGCATTCAATTATAAGAATAGGACGAATGTGCCTGCATTTTCCGCCTTTACTTCCAATCCTGCACTATTCTTATAAAACTTCTCTTCCGAGTAACCTCAACTTGGTGAGATGATGAAGCACGAGGAAAAGGTAAGGAAGCATGAACAGTGGCATCGCGACATGGCGGAGCTTCTTTCAAGCCACAACGCAAAGAATCTGCCTAAGCATGTGAAGAAGGAGAAGCTGCAAGAGGCTTATAACAAGCTGGAAGGATACGAATTCAGGCTGGTAAAGAAGAAGAGGCCAGGCAAGTAACCGGGTGAATTTATGCAAGTATATGTTGAAAAGCAGAAATGCACTGGCTGCTCCCATTGCCATGATGTCTGCCCGGTAGCGGTCTTTGCAATGAAAGACAGGAGCGCTGCAGATGTGAATGGGGATGTAGCCCCTGAGGATTCAAAATGGAAAGGAACCAGCGACCCTGCTGTCGTTTCCAAGTGGGGAAATGTACAGGACGGGCATAATCATTTCGCAGATAAGAACGATGGCGCCAGCGGAGGAATCTCAGTAGCGGTAAATGGCCCGTCATGCATCTTCTGCCAGGCATGCCTTGTGCAGTGCGAAGGAGAGTGCATAGTCATAACTGACGATACTGGCGCAGTCTACCACTCGGTATACGAATAAGATCCATGCTCCGGCATTGCGTGTTGCCATTTCAAATCCGGCGATGTCATTAAGATAATAATCTGCGGGTCCATAAGGGCGGCTGACGAGATACTAAAGGCAAAGGCATTGCTCGAAAGCCTGGGCAACAAGGTTGAGGTGCCAGAAGGCGTAAAAAACGTGCTTATAAGAAAGACTACGGGCAGCGACGTAGAGAAGGCAGAAGTAAAGATAAAGCACGGCCTCATACTCCGATATTTCAATAAGATAAAAGCGCACGAAGCTGTGCTTGTCGTGAACCCCGAGATAGATGGTGTGCCAGGATACATTGGCGGAAATACGCTCATAGAGATGGCATTCGCGCACGTGCTAGGCAAAAAGCTATACTGCCTATATGGCGTGCCGGAGCTGACGTACAAATCAGAAATTCTTGCAATGCAGCCGATACTCCTGAACGGAAAACTGGAAAGCATTGCATAAGAGGGCATTAGCTAATTTTATATACCTTCAAGGAGAGAAGTTTCTTATGCAAGACAGGTACGACCCCAAAGAGGCAGAGCCCAGAATCTCAAAATTCTGGGAGCAGGCAGGCATATACGCATTCGATCAGAATTCAGGCAGCGAGGTCTATGCAATAGATACCCCTCCCCCGACAATATCCGGCACCATAGGCATACACCATTTTTTCTCCTATTCCCAGGCCGATTTCATAGCTAGGTACAAGCGCATGCGCGGCTACAATGTCTTCTATCCTTTCGGCCTTGACAATAATGGCATACCTACGGAACTGCTCGTTGAGAAGCTGCATAATACTACTGCGGAGAGGGAGGGGCGCGAGAAGTTCGTAGCCCTTGTCGAGCAGGAAACAAAGAATTACGAGAAAATGTACAGGGAAGTTTTTGCAAGGATGGGTATCTCTGTAGACTGGTCGCTTCTTTATACCACCATAAATTCGGATGTCCAGAAGGCCTCGCAGCTTTCATTCCTTAAGCTTAACGAAATGGGCAGGGAGTACAGGAAGGAGACGCCTACCATCTGGTGCGTAAAGGAAAGGACAGCGCTCTCGCAGATGGAGCTCAAAGACATGGTGCTCAAATCCAAGTTTGTCACGCTCAGATTCTCAGATGAAGTTGTCATAGCAACTACGAGGCCAGAAATGCTGCCGGCATGCGTAGCCATTTTTGTGAATCCGGAAGACGAGAGGAACAAGAAGCATATAGGGAAGAAGGTCAGGGTGCCCATCTTCGGCCAGGAAGTCAGCGTTCTTGCAGACAAAAGAGTGGATCCCGAGAAGGGAACTGGGATCGTCATGTGCTGCACCTTCGGAGACCTTACCGATATAGAATGGTACAAGGCATACGGCCTTCAGTTAAGGATAATAATAGATGACAGGGGCCGCATGCTGGGAGAGTACTTCAACGGGCTTACAATCAGGCAGGCGAGAGAGAAGATAATAGCTGACCTTAAGGAGAAAGGATATCTGATAGAGGAGAAGGAGATAGAGCATACGGTCAATGTGCACGAAAGGTGCAATACTGAGATAGAGTTCCTAGTAAAGAAGCAGTGGTATATAAGGTATCTGGACATGAAGGAAAAGCTTCTCGAGCTGGGCAATAAGCTTGAGTGGCATCCGCAGTACATGAAGGTCAGGTACGAGAACTGGGTCAACGGCCTCCAATGGGACTGGTCAATCTCAAGGCAGAGGTATTACGGCGTGCCTTTTCCGGTCTGGTACTGCAAGAAGTGCGATGAGCCTGTCTTTGCCGATGAAGGAAAGCTGCCAGTCAATCCAATAAATGACAGGCCGGGCAAGGCCTGCAGCAAGTGCGGCTCTAACGAGATGGTCCCGGAAACAGACATACTCGATACATGGGCCACTTCGTCGCTTACCCCGCTTATAAACGGCAGGTGGGGCGAAGGAGGGGAATTAATGAAGAAGATATATCCGATGGATCTAAGGCCGCAGGCTCACGATATAATCTCATTCTGGCTCTTTACCACTGTGGTAAAGTGCTATCTTCACACAGGCAAGCTTCCATGGAAGAGCGCGATGATCTCTGGCCATGCGCTTGATCCGAAAGGCAGGGCGATGCACAAATCTCTTGGGAATGTGATAGATCCGCTGCTCTATATAGAAAAGTACGGCTCAGACGCGCTGAAGCACTGGGCGAGCCTCTCGAAGCTTGGCGATGACTCATCATTCCAGGAGAAGGACGTGATGACAGGGGCAAGAATGGCAAACAAGATGTGGAATATGGCCAAGTTCTCAAGAAATAATCTGGATTACGATGAGGCGGAGGCTGGCAATGTAATGGATAAATGGGTGCTGGCCAAGGCGGCATTTGCAGTGAGGGACGCCACCAGGAATCTAGACGAGTACAACTATGCTGCTGCCAAAAGGGTAGCCGATGAGCTCTTCTGGGCAGTGGCAGATGACTATCTGGAGTTTATAAAACACAGGATATATAAAAAGGAGAGGAGCGCAAACTACGCCTTGTCAGAAGCATTTCTGACAGTCATAAAGCTCCTTGCGCCGTTCATGCCATACGTGACAGAAGATGTTTACCAGAACCTCTATGCGCAGAAAGAGAAGAAAAAGTCCATACATGTCTCAGGCTGGCCTTCTATCAGTCAAAAATTCGCCAGCCAGGAGAATCTCGAGAAAGGCGAAAGGATAAGGAAAGTGATAGTTTACATAAGGCAGTGGAAGCACAACAACAAGATGGCCCTCAACGCGCCGCTTGAGAGCATAACGATAGAGGGGGACCTCGACGAAGGCATAGAAGATATAAAGGGCACGATGTCGGTAAAAGAGGTAAGGAAGGGCAAAGGCATAGCGGAAATACCTGAAACAGGCCTGAAGATATCGATTGAAAGAGGAGCAGAGGCTTTATAAACATTTTCAAATAATATATTAACAAAATCTGCATTATCAAGCCAGAGTCAAAACGCACTGCTTTTTGCAGAATCTGATATGATTTAATGTCAAGAATGCATACCGGAAAACACGGAAAGTCAAAGTCTAGGAAGCCTCTGGTAGAGGCAGGCTCCGTACCCGAGGGGACGCCAAGCAAGGAAGAGATAGAATCGCTTATAGTCGAGTATACGAAGCAGGGAGTAAATCCTACCCTTATAGGCCAGTACCTAAAGGACAAGCACAATGTAAAATATATAAAGCAGGTCTTCGGCAGGAGGCTCGGGAGCGTGCTGAAGGAGAAAAAATTGGCAGGAGAGTTTCCGCCTGACCTGACAGATCTTCTTAAGAAGGCAATAAACATGAGGAAGCATATGAGTGCTAATCACGGCGACGTTCACAACAAGATGCGCCTGATCCGCGTAGAATCGAAGATCTGGAGGCTTACGAAGTACTACAAAAGGGAGGGGGTTCTTCCTGAGAACTGGAAGTACGACCCTGAGAAGATCGCACTTATAATAAAGAGCTGAATAAATGGCAGTGTCAAAAGGAGCAGAAAATTGGAAGTCCAAGAAGTGGTTCAACATCTACGCGCCTCAGATACTTGGCAGCAACAACATAGGGGAGATGCCTGCAAACGATGAAAAGGCTGTGATAGGGCGCGTAATAAAAGTGAGCATGCCCTGGATAACCAATAATCCTTCCCATTCATTCATGCTTGTGGGCCTCAAGGTAACCGAGGCGGACGGCAACAGTGCACACACGCAGCTGAAGTACATAGAGCAGACGTACAGCTATCTGCATTCTCTTGTAAGGCGCCACAGCAGCATAATTTATACTGTAGACAAGATAACAACGCAGGATGCGGCTGTGCTTACCATAAAGCTTATGCTTACTACAAGGAGCAAGGTAACTACCCCCAAGAAGAAGGCCATGAGAACCGTTCTCTCAGGCTTTGTGAAAGAGTATGCGGCTTCGAAGGACAAGGAAGCGTTTGTGAAGGAGCTTCTTGACGGCACATTCCAGTCCGAGTGCACAAAGAAGATAAAGAATATAGCAGAGATAAACAAGCTCGAGCTCAAGAAGCTGGAACTCTAAAGGCTATTCCTTGCTATTTTTCAGGGCTGCCTGCAAATTTTTAGGCTGCTGCTGAGTGACACAGTGCAGAGATCCAAACCCGTAGACAAGCTCCCTGCAGTTTATCCCTATTACTTTCCTTCTGTGGAAGAGCCCCTGAAGTATCCTTAGCGCTTCTGCATCATTCTCATCGTTGAAGACAGGCACCAGCACAACATTATTCGCCATGTAGAAATTGGCGTAGCTGGCCGGCAGCCTCTGGTTCCTGTAAACTACAGGGTTGGGCATGGGAAGCGTGACTACCTTAAGCCTCTTTCCGTCCTGATCCTTTGCCCTTTCAAGCAGCTTCATGTTTACTTCCAGCGGAAGATAGTTCTCGTCCTTTTTATTGTTTTCAATGCAGCACACAACAGTATCCTTATTCACAAACCTGGCAATGTCGTCAACATGCCCGTCCGTATCATCGCCCACTATCCCGCCTCTCAGCCAGATTATGTTTGTCGCGCCGAGGTAATCCCTGAGATTTTTCTCTATGTCCTCTTTTGTGAAGTCCGGATTTCTGTTCGTGTTCAGCAGGCACTGCTCTGTAGTGAGCAGGGTGCCCTCTCCATTCGTATCTATTGAGCCGCCTTCAAGCACCATCTGCGCATCAAACCTTTTAAATCTTTCAAGAGGGAGCTTTTCCGGCACATGCGTATCTTCAACAAGGTCATCGTACTTGGCGCCCCACGCATTAAATTTCCAGTGAACGAATGCAACCTCGCCGCTGCCTTTTTTGGCTATAAAAATAGGGCCATAATCCCTGAACCACACATCAGCAGTATTTATCCTGTGAATAACTACGTTGCTCTGCGCCTTATTTCTTTCCAGCAGGGCCTTTACCCTCTCCTCCATTCTCTTGTCATCGACAAGAAGGTTTACCTTCTCGCTTTTGTGCAGCACACTTATCATTTCCAGGTAAGTCTTCTCCACGCTGCCGATTATTTCTTCTGGAAATGAGTCTCTGTTTTTCGGCCATGCTATCCATGTGCCTTCATGCCTTTCCCATTCGGCAGGCATGGAGTATCCGAGCTCAAACGGCGTCTTATCATTATCCATATAATAACCTGGGCCTGGTCATTCAAGGAACCTGGACTCTATTCCCTTGTAAGCGTCTATGCGCCTGTCCCTAAGGAAAGGCCACCCGTGTCTGGTATCATCAATATCCTTCATATCGCATCTGGCAAGCAGTATCTCCTCCTTCTCAGCGCTGCCTTTTGCGATCATCTCGCCGAAAGGGCCGGATACAAAGGATGAACCCCAGAACTTTATCCTGCCTTCTGTGCCGACCCTGTTTACTGCTGCAACGAAGACCCCATTTGCAATCGCGTGGCTCCTCTGTATTGTTTCCCACGCTGCCTGCATCTCGGCCGTTGCCTCCTTCTCTTCAGGATACCATCCTATTGCAGTAGGGTAAAAGATAATCTGCGCGCCCTGAAGTGCCGTAAGCCTGGCTGCTTCAGGATACCACTGGTCCCAGCAGATAAGGACTCCGAGTTTGCCGTAAGATGTGGGAAAGGACCTGAAGCCGAGGTCTCCCGGAGTGAAATAGAACTTTTCGTAATAATGCGGGTCGTCAGGTATATGCATTTTCCTGTAGGTCCCCAGCAGCTTCCCGTCAGCATTGATGACTACTGCGGAGTTATGGTACAGCCCCCTCGCGCGCTTTTCGAATATGCCTGCTATGATGGCAAGATTATTCCTTTCGGCAACTTCTGCAAGCCTGTCCGTAGTCTCGCCGGGTATGGGCTCGGCCAGTTTGAAGTTTGATTCATCCTCATCCTGGCAGAAATATAGCGACCTGAAAAGTTCTGGCAGGCAGACAATCTCTGCGCCCTTCTTGCCGGCCTCATTTATCTTTTCCACAGCCCTCTTCAGGTTCTCAGACGGGTCCTGCAGCATCTTCATCTGTATCAGGGCTACGTTTATCTCTTCCTTGCTACGTTTATCAGCCATATAATCATATGCTTATTCTTCACCGCGAAACTATAAAAATCTGGGTAAAATAGCCGGGTCATCCGTGCTTTATTCTTTCCTTTATCACTTCCGCAAGCACGATAGCGTTGTTATGCTTCTCGTCTTTAGTGGCATATACAAGCGTAATGTCCTCCTCTTTTATCATGTTAATCAATGTGTTTAGCGAGTCATTGCTCTCAAGCTCATTCCTGTATCTCTTCTTGAAGCCTTCCCACTTGGCGGGGTCATGGGAGAACCAGAGCCTGAGCTCCTTGCTTGGTGCAACCTCCTTGAACCACATGTCTATGTTAGAGGTGCTCTTCCTCACTCCGCGCGGCCAGAGCCCGTCAATCAGCACGCGTTTGCCGTCGGTTAGCTCTACCTTGTCATATATCCTCTTTATTCCAAGAAGCACCAATACACCACTTATATAAAGAAGGCTACTTTTTATAAACTTATAGTCTCTGAGAATAGCAAAAATACGCGAAAAGGCACTCATTTATCTATCGCATAATGCCCAAGCATTATGCTGAAGCCTTTTATAAGCTTGACAAAGGGCCCTGCATTCAGTATCGTCCCGTTCATCGTATGTATCCCTAAATTTTCAAGCACCAGTTCGTCACTTCTTGTAAGGCCGTTTATCCGTATCCTGCCTTTTTCCGCATGCCCTGCAGCATCGAAGATGCCTGCAACGTACATGCGCGAGAATTCGTTGTTGCTGTACCTGAAGATTTTGGTGGCGTTGCTGTTTATCTCGAGCAGTTCCCTGTATATTTTTGAATGGTAAAAATAGATATGCTTGCTGCCTCCTTCCTCGCGTACAATAATGCGGTTGGGCTCTATCTTCAGCTCCTTCACGCAGATCTCTGTAAACCTCTGCTCCAGCTCATCTATTCTTGTGCTTATTCCTATCGCACGATCCGTAAATCTTGCCTTGTCCTGCAGGCCGGCAAGATAACATAAGTTAGCCGTAAGTTTGATTTTCATGATAAAGTATGCGCAGCTCTTAATTTAAAATATGCGCCGATGGGTTATTCTCCAAATTCCCGGCAATTATGCCTTCTATCTGCTCTTTTTATCTTCAAGAAGAAGAGAAGGATGTAGTCTTGAGTTTAATGCGAGACAGCAACCGCTCCAGAATGATCTGTGTGGTCGTTTTTTGTAAAACTTAAGAAGGTTTTGATAAAACGCTTCCTAAAAGTTTTGAGGTGATCTATCCGCAGGTTCCCCTACGGATACCTTGTTATGCCTTAGCCCCCCTCACGGAACCTTAGTTCGACAGC
>JAJZLT010000037.1 GCA_021803245.1 Microcaldota archaeon | reverse complement strand
GCTTCCACGCAAACTTATTAGGCTTTGCCTGGCACTTATATACTGCAGCAGTACGGCGGGAAGCTAGGGGTTTCCCTCACCGCAAATCCCCTTTAGGCGGGCCTAATGTTGGCAAAGTGCAATGGATGTATTTAAGGCCTATGCTGAAATGCTGACGTTCTGCCTTCGGTGGTAGCTATATTTGCAAACCGGGCCAGGCCGGAAGGAGCAACCCTAAGTATATAGCTTTTTGGACACATAGTCCTAAGCGTACAAATGGCTATGCTCTGAAGATACAGGGCCGAGTGGATGCATAGATAACCTTATGTACATTTATTGTGCAATGCCAACCTCTGCTGCACAACAAATATGCCGGGTTCGCCTAGTGGTAGGGCGGCAGCCTGCTAAGCTGTTTGGTCGCTTGACCTCCGCGAGTCCGATTCTCGCACCCGGCGATCTCTTCGGATCCGCGCTTTAATGTACTAGATTGTCTATTGCTTTTTGTCTATTGCTTTTGCAATCTGCACATAAGCCGCAAGTTACTGCATGATGCAAGGCCGCGCTGAATTACTTTCTGGCCAATTGCCTGAGCCGGTGCTTCTCCCTTCTAGCCTCTATTAATGCATTGATTGCTGCTCCGCTTCCGAACATGGCCAGACCAATGGTCCCGGCGACTCCTATTTCCTCTGCAATGCCTACAGTATGCACGCCATGCTTCTCAAGGGCGTGCGCAGCTGCGGCTGCTCCTGCCTTCCCGACTGCTCTGACTATAGCAAGTGCCATATTATGGTAAAGAAAAGGAGAAAATATAATATTTTCCTGCGCTGTTGGCCATCAAGATGCACAGCAGCCATAAAGACTTAGCAACGTGCCTTTCGTGCATTTGCCTGCTGAATCGAGAATCGTCTAACAGAATGCAGCGTTATATAAATATACTCCATACATAAAAGATTAGTTTCTTGCTATTGCGTATGCTTAGTTTCATGACAGCCGGCAGGAGTTGGTATTTATGAAGTTCAAGGAATATATAGAGAGCAACAGAGACGCAATTTATAACACTATAAGCAGGTACCTGCCGGTTTCCGAGTCAGAGGAATATACGCGCATGGTCCGTGACTATACTGACAGGCAGGGAAGTTACAGGCGCCCTGCCCTGCTCATGCTTACCGGCGAGATGTTCGGAGCAGGCCGGGAAGAGCTGCTCCTGCCTGCAGCTGCAATGCAGCTCTCTGAAGACTGGATACTGATACACGATGATGCTGAAGATGATTCGGAACTCAGGAGAGGCAAGCCTGCCCTGCATAAAATATACGGGATAGAGCAGGCAGTCAACGCAGGAGATATGGCCCACATGTCGATGTGGTACATGCTGAAGGAGTATATAAAAAAATCAGGCATTGAGAAAGGGGCAAAAGTCTACGACAAGTTTTATGATCTTCTCTCCCGCACCGTAGAAGGGCAGTACACGGAAATAAAATTCATGAAGGATACAAAGCTGATAGGGAGGGCTGATGAGAGCTTATACCTTAAGATAATAAGCAGCAAGACATGCTATTACACTGTTTACGGGCCAATGCAGCTAGGCGCGTTAATCGCAGGCGCCGGCGAAAAGGTACTGGAAGCGCTTGAAGAGATAGGCGATCCTGCGGGCAAGGCGTTCCAGATCGTAGATGATATACTTGATATGACTGCCGATGAGGCACTCTTTGGCAAAAAGCGATACGGAGACCTGTATGAAGGCAAGCTCACGCTGATAATCCTGCACACGTATAAGAATGCGACCGAAGCCGAGAAAAGGGAGATAGACAAAATATACGGAAAAGATAGGAGGCAGAAATCCAAAGATGAGATAAGCTTTCTAGTGGGCCTGATAGAAAAGTACCATGGGATAGAGTATGCAAAGGCCCAGGCAGAGAAGTACGGGGAGCTGGCCAAGGAGAAGATAGTCGAGCATGGGCAGCTGTTGCCGGAAGGCCCTTACAGGGAGACTATGGCCTCAGCGATGGAAGACCTTTCCGTAAGGAAAAAGTAAGCGCAGCAGCATAAAAAGCATCTATTCTTATTTTTCAGGAAGGCCGATGCGCGCGTCAGCCTAATCCATCCGCACAGTTTTCTTTTGATAATCTGATCCTGTGATTCCGGGTCCTTCCTGCACTCGCCTGCATTCATCAGATTACTTTTTTTCTGCGCCCTGCGCGAGCAATAGTGCAAGTTCTTCCATGTTTGAAAAGCTCCTCCCTCCGGATGCCTTCCTTATCCTGTTCATTATTGCCATACCGATGCTCTCTTTTTCCTTGAACTTCTCTATAACTGCAAATTCCGCTCCAAGCGAATCAAGCCTTATCAGGGCATCAAAGAGGTTTCTTGCGATCTGCCTTGGCTGCCTGCCGGGGCCTATTCCAATCCTCCGCACGTTCCTGAACGCTTTCCTTCTGCAAGTTTCATCAGACCCTATGAAAATGCATTGTCTCCTGTACTTGCCAAGCATTCCGGGCAGCCTGGAAAGCTCTCCGCAAAACATAAAGAGGGGAGTAGACGGCGAATAATGCCGGTATTTCATTCCGGGGCTCCTTGCTACGCCGTCTTTGCCCAGCGAAGAATCTATTCTGAATTTGAATCCAAAGATCTTCTCGAGCTTCTCTGCAGGGTAAGATCCGGGCCGCAGTATTCTCCTCTCTTTCAGGTCCACTACGGTGGACTCAAGCCCGTACCTCGACGGCCCGGCATCTATTATCGCGGCTACTTTCCCATCAAAGTATTTTATTGCGTGAGCTCCGCGCGTGGATGAAGGCATTTCAGAGATATTTGCGCTGGGCGCAGCTATCGGTACGGCGCTTTTCCTTATCAGCATCCTGGCTATCCTGTCAGAAGGCATCCTTACTGCAACAGTGTCAAGCCCTCCGGTAACCGTCTTGGAAACCTTTGATTTGAGAATCAGGGTCACAGGCCCAGGCCAGACCTTTCTTATGCCTTTTTCGTATTCATCCGGTATGCTGCAGACGCGTTTTGCCATTTCCATATCCGACACATGGACTATGAGCGGATTATCCTGCTTCCTGCCCTTGACACTGAAGATCTCCATGCACGCCTCTCTGTCCAGTGCATTTGCGCCGATACCGTACACTGTTTCGGTTGGAAATACCACAAGCTTGCCCTCCTTTATGCATCTTGCAGCATATTCTATGCTCTTTATTTCCGGTTTTGAGTGCGTCATTCTCATGATAATTGTTTTCATGAAAGCACCTGCAAGAGGCTTCAGAGCTCTACTATCTTCTTGGCCAGTATTGTAGAGACTATATCTGCGGGGTTTATTATCCCGACGCCTATGCCAAGGCTGCGTATATTCCTCTCTTCCTCCTTGCCGTGCGCGACTGTGACTATCTTCGAATATTCAGCTATATTCCTGAGCACTACCAGCACGTAGATCATCCTGGACTTGTCCATCATATCTATTATTATTGACCTCGCCCTCTGGAGTTCAAACTTTTTCATCTCTTCCTCATCCGTGGCGTCGGCAATGTACGTCTTGTAGCCAAGCTTCCTGTGACGCTCATACACTTCCCTATCCGATGTAATAAGTATAAAGTTGAGCTTCTCTTTTTTGAGTTTTTCAGCAAGAAGAGTGTTCACTGTGTCAGAGCCTATAAGCACGATGTGGTCTTTCAGGCCCCTTCTGTCCAGATTGCTTATTTTCCCGGAGTATTTTTCTATTCTTGAATTCACGAAATCACTTCCAACGACCGTAAGCGCGCTTAGGAAGACGCTAAGGCCGGATATGATGAGCGTAACTGCAAATATTTTTGCAATGTTGGTTACCGGAACGATGTCACCGTAGCCTACCGTGGAGATTGTTACAACGGTATAATATACCGCATCTATCACGCCGTGTATAGGCACATTGAAGCCGTTGTAATAATTGCCAAGGATGTAGGTGCCTGTTATTCCGTATCCGATTACTACGATTGCTGCGACTATATATGCAGCTACTTTCATGGATAGGTTCATTTTCTTATACCACCAAACAACCTGACTGCTTATTTTAATGAATCCATAAAAATAAATATATAAGTGGAAATCACGGCTTCCTCTTTCTCGCTCTTTCCCTCATTGCAGCAAGATGCGAAAAGAAGCCTGATGCCATTTTCATAAATGGCAGATTCAGAAAAGCAGTAATGGGGCGCTCGCCTATCCCATTCACGCTAAAAAACCGTTTATTCTTTCCATCTCCTTCTTATCAAGCTTCCATCCTACAGACCCGGAATCTTCGAGAACGTGCGTTGTGCTGCCGGCCTTTGGTATGGCAACCACATTTTCTTTGGATACCACCCAGTTTAGCGCAACTTGGGTAGCGCTCTTTCCGTGGCCGCGGCCTATGCCCTCAAGCAGCTCATAAAGTCCGCTGTATTTTCTGCTGTAAAGCTTGCCCTGGCCCAGCGGGCTGTATGCTATTATGCTGATCCTGTTCTTCCTGCAGTAATCCATAAGCCCGTTTTCTATCTGCCTTACAAGTATACTGTACTCTACCTGGTCCGAGACTATCTCATTATGCTTAAGCGCAGCCTGCGCTTCCTCTATCTCGCGTTCGGAGAAGTTGCTCACGCCAATATACCTTATCTTTCCATCGTCTACCAGCTTTTCCATAGCCCTCATTGTCTCAGAGATTGGAATGGATTTGTTTGGCCAGTGGAGCTGGTACAGGTCTATCTGCCTGACACCTAGCCTTTTCAGGCTGCCATCGCAGGCCTTTATGACGCCATCATAGTCGAAATGGCTGGGCGAAACTTTGGTGGCAACAAATATGCCTTCTGCATCCTTTATCGCCTCTCCCACTATGGCTTCGCTGTTGTACATCTCAGCAGTATCTACGAGCCTGAAGCCGCGTTCAAATCCCAGCTTCAGCGCATTAACTTCTTCCCCCGGATCTGCCCCGTACTTCCAGGTGCCCCAGCCTATTGCAGGTATCTTCTCTCCAGTCTTGCCAAGATCCTTAAACTCCATGCCTATAAATTGTCAGCCAAAGAATAAATTACTTAGTCCTGTCTCCTCCAGCTCGAAGAAGTCCTGGTAAGAGATTACGCTTGAGACGCCGCTGAAGATCGAGTAATGGCCAATGCGCCTAGAATCGACTACGAGCACGACTTTGCGGTAATGCATGGCTCTTTTCCTTATCATCTCAAGGCTCTTCTCAGCGCTCTTCGAGCCTGTCTCGTATTCAATAGCTATTGCAAATCCATTGGCATATGCAACAACATCTGGACCGAATGGCCTGTTGTACAGATAGTTCCTGACTCCGAGAAGTTTTAGCTTCCTGGAGATAAGCGCCACTATTACATCGTGTTCGCTGCTGTTCCTGCTCCCGGAAATGTACCAGAGGCCCGCAAACCTGCCATCCTCTACTTCATGCTTCTTCAGCATGCCCTTCCTTTCAAGCGCTTCCAAAACGCCACGCAGCTCCGCCTCCTTTATCCTGTTTGTCTTTATCATCGCAGAAAGCTCTTCGGCACTTATCGCGCTGCGCGCCCTTTCCATTATGAGCAGCCCGATATCAGCCCCTTCATCGAAGAGGCCGAACCTGGCAATGCACGGCTCTTCCCCGGACTTCTGAATTACCGCAAAGCCTTTACCAAGGTCTCTTATCGCCTTCTTTACCTCGGCGAATCTGTTTGCCTCATTGCCTCCTGCAACCAGATTCGAGAGATAATTAAGTTCCTCCGGCTCGCGCTGCTGGAAGCAGATGCTTACGGCAGAGTTGCTGCGTATGCTCCTGCAGAGGCCTTTTGGCCTCTGCGCAATTGCTATTATGCCTACGGAGTACTTCCTTCCCTCTGCGGCTATCCTTGCAAGTATCTCCGTATCGAGCAGCTTTTCTGCCTCGTCTATTATAATGTAGAATTTCTCGCTGCGCCTCCCTCCCTCAAGCATGCTTGAGTATACCTTGCGCAGTATCGATTCTATGTAGATTACCTGCGCCTCGCTGCTGTGCAGCCTTGAGAGTACAAGCACAGTATTGCCATCCCATACTTCATTAAAATCAAGATGCTTTCTGTCCCTATTGCCAAGCATCGAAAGGCGGTTGAGCAGCGAGGAGAGCGCCGCAGCCTCGCTTTTATCCGCCTGCTCCTTGAAGGCCCTGATTGAATATAAAAGCTCGTTCATTCCAGGCTCCTTCCCCTTTTTCCTGCAGATGTAAAATGTGTATCTTATGCACCTGAAGAGCATGGAGCTCTGCACCTCCCCAAGCCTGAATGCCTTTTTGAAGAGCTGCGCGAGCTCTGCGGATTTCTCGTACTCGCTGGAAGAGCCTACTTCAAACAGATTTATGCTGCTCTCAAGCGCGTCGTAGGTCCTGGCCTTCAGCCGGCCTGCTATTCCGCCGTACTCTCCGTGCGGATCGAGGATAAGGAACCTTGAGCCGCTCCCCGCGAGGCTCTCCACTATAAGCTTGCATGCGTTCGACTTGCCGCTTCCGCTTGAGCCTGTTATCATAAGGTTGTTGTTCAGCATGCCGCCAAAATCCATTCTCGGCCTGAAGATCATTCTCTTCTTCCAATGCCAGCCGCGGGATCTGCCAAAATAAAGGCCGCCTATGCTTAGCCTGGCAACAATCCTGCAGACCTCACTCTCACCATTATTATTTATATTGACCATAAAAACACCGTATTAAGGTAAACTACCTGCCTGCCGCCTTCCTGAGCGCTTCAAGCTCCCCTTTTCTCCATTCGCCTTCAGGTGTTTCGAGTATGAGAACCTTGCTTGAAATGCCATCGTAATTGAGAAGCGTCCTGAAGCCTTCAATCCCTATCTCGCCCTTCCCTATGTTTGAGTGCCTGTCCCTGCCTGAGCCCAAAGGAAACATGGCATCATTAAGGTGAAGTGCATGCACCTTCCCAAGTCCAAGAGTCTTATCTATGCCCTCAAGCACATCTGCCCTGGAAATATCGTAGCCTGCGGCAAAGAGGTGGCAGGTATCCAGACAGAAGCCAAGATGGCTCTCGCCCAGTGAGGACTTTTCATATATGTGCCTTAAGTCTTCAACCATCGCACCTATGCTATTCCTGTGCCCTGCCTGATTCTCAAGCAGTATGCATACTCTTCCTATGCTCCCAGAAACTTCTTCCATCGCATCGAGTATGTTCTTCATGCCAATTTCCTTTCCCATTCCGAGATGGCTGCCCATGTGCGTTATAAGGTACCTGATTCCAAGGGCATTGCACGCCTCTATGTTCTTTACCAGCGAAGAGACTGATTTGCCGTGCGTCTCCTTGTCCGCAGATGCAAGATTGGGCAGGTAAGGCATGTGCGCCACAGCCAGTATGCCTGTCTTCTTTGCCTTGCGTGCAAAGCTGCTGACCACGTCCTTCCCGGGCATCTTTACCTCCCATCCGCGCGGGTTGCTGATGAAAATCTGCATTGCAGTGCAGGATTCGCTCTCTGCCCTGTCAAAGGCAAGATCAAGGCCTCCTGCAACCGAGAGATGGTAACCTATTCTGAGCGTATCATCATCCTTCGCTTATTGCAAGCTTCATTTCCGAAAGCTCACGGTCAGAAAGCCCGAATTCCTTTGAGCCGCTGTATCTGAGCACGAATTCCAGCACCTCTCTCCTCTTCTGATTGCTCTGTATTGTGCGGGCAAGAGTTTCGTGAACGCTTTTCGATCTTATGTCGGTGTTGGCTTCCACCATCCATTCATTCACGATGCCTGCATATTCCATGAGCGTAGAGAGCTCCGAGACAGCAAGCATAAATTTCCTGAGCCCTTCTATGCTGTCAACAACTTTCGGATCTTCGAGGCCCTGCGCCTCTGTCTTCTTTATGTATTCAGTGTATGTGTCGTATATCTCGTGCTCTCTCGCAATAATGTTGTTTATTATGAAAAGGTCATTTGCATTCCCGTTATTCGCTTCAACAGAATTGAATGAAGGGTCATTTACCTTGAGCCGGTTCTCTTCTATCTCCCTGTGCAGTACGTATATTGCCCTGTTTATGAGCATCTCTTTTACCTTTGCAAGCAACTCCTCGCACTCAAGCCATGGCTGCGCTGCCTCGTCCATGAGTACTTTTTATGCTTTGCACTTAATAAATTAATTGCTTGGTGAGCGCATGGAGATAGACAAGATTGAAATCTCTGGCAGCGAAGAGGTTTACGCGCCATCAGAGGATTCCTACCTGGCAGCCGAGCTTATAGCGGAATATCTCGAAGAACACAGGGAAAGGAAAGCCCTGCGCGTGCTTGACATGGGAACCGGAAGCGGCATACTTGGCATCTTCGCCTCCACTTTCAGCAACGTGGAAGAGACAGTGCTTGCAGACATAAGCAAGAGCGCGCTTCTGCTCGCAGGCAGGAATATCGAGTCCAATAGGGAGAAGATAAGTTCGCGCATTACGCTCATGAGATCGGACCTCTTCGATTCATTCGATGCAGAATCGAAGTTTGACCTGATAATCTTCAATGCCCCTTATCTGCCGCATGAGAAGAACAGGGATAAACTGGAGAGGTCATGGAACGGCGGCGGGGGTGGCGTTGAGGTTTTGGAGAAATTCCTTGGGCATGCCGTCAATTTCATCAGAAGTGAAGGCGAGCTGCTTCTGGTTTATAGTTCCTTCTCAGATGCAGAGAGCCTTATGCGCTGTGCGCAGGCGCTCGGCCTGCAAGAAAAAAGCAGGCGGACGGCCCATATTTTCTTCGAAGACATAATGGCAGTGCGCTTGGGCAAAGTTTATAAGGCTTAGTCGCATATTACTCCTGTTGATAGGATGGCCGTCAAGGAGTTAAGCTTCGAAGAGGTGCTTGAGCTCTCAAGCAAGAGCACAAAGCTCGTCTGGCTTGGCAATGAACCCGCAGACTACATAAGCCAGCTTCTTGACCTGCCTGAAGGCACGCTTAAGGAGGCAGACCCAAATTCCATATTGTTTGCTGACAAGAATATTGCAAAAGAATACAAAGACGCGGTCTTCATCTGCCACCATGGCAACACCTCGCTTATAATAGCAAATGCTCTCAAGGAGAGGTTCGATGTTGACTCATACAGCATGAAGGGAGGTGTCGCATCAGTAGTAGGCGAGATCTTCTAAGCCCTCCTTGCTTTCATTGCCGCCTTATCCATATACATGCGCCTGTCTGCCTCTGATTTTACGCCCGATTCTATCTCATTGGCATTTAAGTGTGCGCTTATCATGGAACTTCCTATCGCCACCTGCGCATACTTCTCCTTTTCTTCCATCAATTTCCTGACCTTTGCCTGCGTATCGTTTTTACCGGCATTTTCTGCATGGGATGAAACTCCGGCTACCGCTTCGCGAAACGCTTCAGGGAAAAGTCCCCTTATTCTAGATATAACTTTCCGGGTGCCTTCTTTATTGATATTATGTAGTATCACTGCGAATTCGTCCCCGCCTATCCTATAAGCAGTATCACCGCTTTCTTCTCTTATGCCCCTCTCAATTGCTCTTCCAAGCCCTGCAAGAAGGGCGTCTCCAAAAGCATGGCCAAATTGATCGTTCAGAGTCTTTAGATTGTTTGCATCGAGTAGAAGGAGAGCACCTCCTTTCCCGTCAGATACGCCATCATACCTCTTTTCAAGCCCCACCAAAGTGTGCAGGTCAATGTCAAATTTCTTCCTGTTGCCAAGGCCGGTAAGGTGGTCGGTATTGGCCTCACGTGCAAGCACATCGTGTCTATTGAGCAGATTATTTACCATCTCCTCAACTGAACGTCCGGGAACTGTCCTTGCCAGCCTGGCCAAGGTAGCCTCTCCGATCCTCACATTTGCAGGCAGTTGTCTCTCAATAGGCATAGATAAAACACATTATTCCGGATTCTGCTATTCCGGATTTTACAGTACTTATTAAATGCCGTTTTTCATATTTAAAGCTTAGCACCCCTTTTAAAGCTTCCATTATGCCTTCCATGCCCGAAGTGAGTGGAGTGGATTGGGGCTGGAGGAGGCCCGTTGCCTCCTTTATGACCTGCTGCTTCCTTGCTCCCGCCCTTAGGAAATGCCGCGCTTCTGTATGGCTCAGTATCCCTGCAAGCTCAAGCGCCTCCACTACTTCGGAAAGCTCCTTTCGCCTCATCAGGTCAGCCAATCCATGCCATACTGCCTGCGCTCTTTCTGACAACTCAATTCCATGCGGTGCCTCTTCGCGGCAATTCATCTCGTCTATCATGCCATCGAACCTGTTCATAAGCACCGCCATGAGCTCACTTCGAAGCAGCCTGTCATTTTTCCCAGCTCCATAGTTTCCACTACCACTCACGTTTCTCACCCAAAAACGAAGGCAGTTCTGCCCTGCTGTCTTATATCGCGTTCAGCTACGCACTCTGTAAATGTATTTTACTTTAGTAAAATATTTATACTTTATTATAAATTTTTACCTTTAGTAGAAAGTAATATAAATATGTATAATCAATTATTACTGCCGGGGAAGACCCGGCAGCCCAGAAACGGAGGCAGCAAAGCTGCCTCCATCTTTTTTTTAATTCAGAATGCATCGTACAGGCGCTCAGTACATCTTCTTGAGCCTGTCTATCCTCTCATCTATCGGAGGATGAGTAGAAAAAATGTTCATCAGGCTCTTTTTGGTAAATGGACTCGAGAAGTAGAGCGAAGCAGTGATTTCGTTTGCGGATTTCAGGGATGTGGCATTTGGCTTCTCAGTATAAGCTTTTATCTTTGCAAGCGCATTTGCAAGCGCAGCAGGATCTCTTATCATCCTTGCTCCATTGGCATCGGCCATATACTCCCTCCTTCTTGATATGGCAAGCCTTATAAGCAGGGCAAAGACCGGTGCAAGTATGCCAACCACTATCGCTATAATGAGCAAGTAAACCCCTATCTCTCCTCCTCCGCCCCTGCGCCCACCGCCTCCGTAGAAGCCGAACAGGAGCATATTGCGTATGAAAGCGGAAATTATTCCGATAACGCCTGCAAAAACGACAGCAATCATCATGAAGCGTATATCGTTGTCGTATATATGCGACATCTCATGGGCAAGTACGCCCTGCATCTCTCTATTGTCCATCATCTGCAGCAGTCCTGTTGTCACGCACACATAGCTGTGCTTCCTGTCATTTCCGGTAGCAAACGCATTCGGATTGGGGTCATTTATTATGTATATCTGGGGATTGGGCACCTGGGCAGCAAGGGCAAGGCCCTCTACAGTCTCATAAAGGACAGGGTATTCCTCGCGCGTGGCTGGCTTTGCATTTGAAAATTTAAGGACTACTTTATGGCCCATGAAATACGCGAAGGCAGCATAAAGAAGTATTATCACAAGGCCGATCGCAAAAGCAATGATTCCTCCTCCCAAAAAGATTACAAAGATGAAGACAATGAATGCAAAAAGGGCTATGAATAAGCTCATGAGTATCCATGACCTTAAATTATTGTGTGCTATTTCATCGAAGAAGCTTGCCATTCATCTTACCTTCTTAGCCGTATGGTTGCTCTGCGCTTCATTTGCCTGGCTTGCTGCTTTTGCCCTTAGGCGATGCGGGCCCTGGCGCAGCAGGCTGGTTTGTTCCGGCGTTTCCTGAACCGCCGTCGCCCATGCCTGCGCTCGGAGCGGAATCAGCAAAGCTTACCTTCACTGGCTCTCTTTCTTCCTCCGGGGTCTGGAAGTACTGCATCTGCGTGAAGCCGAACATTCCTGCCAGCACATTGCCCGGGAATGTCTGGATCGCATTGTTGAAAGAGAGAACATAATCGTTGTACGAGGTCCTTACAAATGCAATCCTGTCTTCGGTTACCGCAAGTTCCTGTTGCAGGTTCTGGAAGCTCTGATTTGCCTTCAGGTCAGGATAGTTCTCGGCAACTGCAAAAAGCGATTTTAGTGTCTGGGAAAGTGCATTGTTTGCCTGCGCCTTATCCTGAACCGAACCTGAGACTATCGAGCTTCGCAGCTGGGTCACCTTCTCAAGCACACCCTTCTCGTATTTCATGTAGCCTTTGCATGTCTCAACTAAATTAGGTATCAGGTCATACCTTCTCTTTAGCTGGACATCGATCTGGGCCCAGGCTTCATTAACCCTGTTCCTTTTCACTACGAAGCCGTTGTACATTCCGGCTACCACTCCTACTACAATAAGCACTATTACAACAATACCCGCATCGAGCAGCAAACCCATACAACTCACTTAGTGTGTGATTTAATTTCTAATTAATGATTAGCATATATTAACTTAAATACCTTGCTGATTCACATGCTTTTTTGGTCACTTATGCACATTTATCCGCATACCAGGCCGCATGCGTTGCTGCGTGCTGTCTCTAAGATGGCACTGCAGAGCGCAGAAGGAGCTATCTCTGCCAAACAAGATATTTAGAATCCAGGCAAAGCGCAGCTACGGAAAGCTGCTTACGAATGAAAATGTATCTGGATGAAGGTAATTGCAGTGGATCTGCAAAGCAAGGCATTCTTCACATGCAGTGACATTCAAAATATGTCAAATAGCTATTTTTACAATAATCCGGATTCTAATTGTAGTAATAAGGCATAATATTTAAAATTATTGGATAAATATTATTTTGGATACCTGGTGTGGAACATGCATATTACAAGAGAATCTGGGAAAAGTGTGCAGATGAGAGAGAAAGTGGTTCAATCAGTAAGAACGCAGACTGGACCGGCTGAAAAATCGGTTGACGAGGTCAAAGGCCTAAGGGCCGCTCTTAAAAAAGCAGGCCGCATAGGCGCTTCTGCGTTATTTGCGGGCTCAATTGCTGCTTCTTTCCAGTCTCCTGCAGCAGCAAAGGAAGTACAGCCACGTGCTTCAATCCAGAAGAATACCTGCACAGAAACCTCCATGGTAATTGAGCCTTTCCTGCAAATTCCCAGAAATAAGCCATTTACTGTGATAATATACTCGGGGCAGGGAAACTCTCTATATCAGGTTGCTGATGTTTTTAATGGAAGTAAATTTTTTACGTATGTAAATCAAGGTCCTCCAGAGCCATCTTCCATAGGCAATAAAAATGTCTTTGCATTTTTGCCTGACCTGGACAATATCACGCTTCACTACGCGGGGTTATTTAACACTGCATTTAGCAGGGAGCAGATCGATAACTACTCAAAGGGTGGCATCGCGGGTATGCTTGGCGGCAGTCCTAAGAACGGATTGCTGCACCAATGGCCAAGCAAGCAGCCATATCACACCTTAGAAGAATGCAAAACTTCGTTTGCATCGTTTCCTTATATGCATTTTTATTTTACCGTTTTATTACA
>JAJZLT010000032.1 GCA_021803245.1 Microcaldota archaeon | reverse complement strand
TTCCTCATGAGCGGCGCAAGATTAGCCACATCTATCAGCGAGGCTTTCTCATCAAGAAGCTCAGGTCCGTTCCCGGGACTTAATACCATCAGATCCTTAACTGCCTCTATCTTGCTGATTGTTTCAAGTACCATGTCCAGCCTCTCTGAAGTTGTCAAAACATGCAGGTTCGGGCCAAGGGCAAAGCTGTAAGCAGCAACGAGCTTCATCTCCCTCCGATTAAGTTCGCTTATAGCACTCTTTACCTCTTCAGACTCCCTGGTGAGGTAGTTTATCCCTACGCTTTGGAGCACTTCGTGCACGTTATCGCTGTCAGCCATCGTTATATGCCCAAGCCCTTCGAAGTTCTTCGCCCTGATTACCCCTATAAGGTTGTGTGCGTTTCTTTCGGCAAACCTGGTCCTTTTCTCATAAAGCGGGCTTTTTACAGACCTCTCATGGGCTTCACGTGAACTGATCTCCCTCCCATTTCCATCTACAACCACTATAACATCCTTAAGCTCAGGCCAGTGCGTAGCAGGCATAATTGAGCTCGCATAAGAATCATTTCCATCCCTGGCCCTTCCCCTGAACCAGAAGTTAAAACCGCCTTTTACCCTCGCCGCGCTGCCTGATACTTCGCGTGCAAATTCTGATTCCCTCAGCTCGCCAAAGTCATAATTCACTGCATTTACGAGTGCGTGCACAAAAGCAGCGCCTCCTGAAGCGCTAGATGAAAGCCCTGCAGCTGTGGGCAGCGTATTTTCTGACACTACAAGCAGGGTTGTCTTCCTTTTGTCAATTCCTGCAAACTTCATGACTTTGTCAGCTACTGTGAGCATAGAGCCTATGACTCCGCCGTATCTCTCTCCTTCCGAAGGATACTGCCTTTCATTATTAAGATAAATTGCATTTTCAGAGCGCTTTCCGGAAGGAAGCACAGCAGGAACGAACATAACGCTTGTCGTAGTGCTAAACGTAACATATGCATTTGTCCTAGGATCCCATGCCCTGTAATCCAGAGTGACGCTAACTGAGGAGTTGTTCGGAAGGTTCATACCGTATCTGCGCCTCTCCATCTCGCTCATCGCAGCGCCATGTCTGCCCCTTCTCACTTCTTCAAGCTCGACCC
This sequence comes from Microcaldota archaeon, assembly GCA_021803245.1. Lineage (GTDB taxonomy): Archaea > Micrarchaeota > Micrarchaeia > Micrarchaeales > CABMGC01 > JAJZND01. The sequence continues at coordinate 12,418 of JAJZLT010000032.1, read as the reverse complement.
TCTTTCCGAGCTGGGCCACAAGCCCAAGGCTCGCAGGAGCTCTTGCGGTATACGGTTTATATAGCTCTATAGCCACCTTACCACTTATTTCACATGCATTTTTCTCATTATTAAACGTTGCTGTGCGATTCAGCGAACATCAGGTAGCTTGATAATACATCCGGAGAGGAATGTTTATATATCCGATATCACATATTAGATATTGGATATTCGATAAAGTGATGGAAATGCACGGACACAACTATAACTGGGGCCCAGGCGCGGGTGCTGCGCATACGTGGAGAATGCGATTTGGGCAGAGGGGCTGGCTCAGACCCACTGTGCTCAAGATACTCGAGGAGAAGCCGATGAACGGCATAGAGGTAATGAACGCCATACAGGAAATGAGCAATGGGTGGTGGAGGCCGTCTCCAGGATCAATCTACCCTCTTCTGGAAAGCCTTGCAAACGAAAGCCTAATAAAGAAAAATGAGGAAGGCAGGTACGAGCTTACTGCAAGGTACAGCCGAGAATCAGGGCCGCAAGAGGAAGGCGATGACATAATAACCAGCATAGAAAGCGATGTTTCCTATCTCGAAGAACTCGCCAGCACGGACAAGGAGAAGTTTGCGAAATACGGGAAGAGAATAGAGAAGATAACTGCAAGGCTCTCAAAGCTTAAATAGATAAGTGCATTGTAAAAAGCGTGTATCATGGATAGCATAATCAGTGTGAACAGGCTAAGCAAGGAGTACGGCAGTCTCAAGGCTGTCGAAAACATCTCATTTGATGTAGGTGAAGGCGAGATCTTCGGCCTTCTGGGGCCAAACGGAGCAGGCAAGACAACCACAATAAAGATGCTGACCACGCTGCTAAAGCCCACTTCAGGCACAGCCACAGTTGCCGGATACAATATAAAGACAAGCCAGAATAGCGTACGGAAGCACATAGGGATAATCTTCCAGGATCCCTCTCTAGACGATGAGCTTACTGGCAGGGAGAATCTTCAGTTCCACGCCATACTCTATAAAGTAAGCAGCGTAAAGCGTGAAGCGAAGATAAACGAGGTGCTAAAGCTTGTCGAGCTTGAAGACAAGGCAGATGTGCTGGTAAAGAATTATTCAGGCGGCATGAAGCGGCGCCTTGAGATAGGCCGCGGCCTGATACACGAGCCCAAGGTGCTCTTCCTCGATGAGCCCACCGTTGGACTTGACCCGCAGACAAGAAGGCATATCTGGGAGTACATCAAGAAGCTTAATGAATCCACAAAAACTACGCTGATACTCACAACCCATTATATAGAAGAGGCCGATTTCCTCTGCAACAGGGTGGCATTTATAGACCACGGCAAGCTTGTGGCGCTCGATACCCCCGGCGCGCTGAAGGACAAGCTTGGCGGGGACGTCATTTCGCTCAAGGCAAAAACAGGCGCAGATGCGCTTGATAAGCGCCTGAAAAGCACAAGCTGGGTAAAGACCATCTCAAGGCACGATGAAACTATAGACATCACTGTGGAAGAGGGCGAGAAGAAGATACCTTCCCTGGTAAAGATTGCAGAGAAGATAAAAGTCCAGATAGATTCTGTCAGCCTTCACAAGCCAAGCCTGGAGGATGTCTTTATACGCTATACCGGAAAGAGCATAAGGGAAGAGGAAGGCGAAGGCTGGAAAGGCCATATGCGGGCCATAAGGGCAAGGCGGAACAGGTAGATGTCATGGTAGATACAAACGCAATATATGTGCTCTGGCTGCGTGACATAAAGCGCTTCATCAGGGCAAAGTCCAGGATAATAGGCATGCTTGTGCTGCCGATTTTCTTCCTTCTCGGGCTTGGCCTGGGCCTCGGAAATCTCATACCTTCAAGCGTGCTCGGAGGCAGCTATCTGGAGTTCATAGTGCCAGGAATAATCGGCATGTCGCTGATCTTTACCTCTGTGGCTTCAGGCACGTCTGTGCTCTGGGACAGGCAGTTCGGATTCCTTAAGGAGATACTGGTTACGCCCAACTCCCGCTCTTCAGTAGTGATAGGGAGAGTTGCAGGAGGCGCAACTACTGCAATGCTCCAGAGCTTCATCATAGTCATAATATCACTGCTTATAGGCTTCAATATACATTTCACAGCCGCAACTATTCTCGCCATAGCCTTCATGTTCCTTATAGCCACTACATTCATAAGCCTGGGCCTTATCTTCGGCTCAATGATAAACGACTTTCAGGGCTTCCAGCTAGTAACCTCGTTTGTAACAATGCCGCTTTTCTTCCTTTCCAATGGCATCTTCCCTCTAAGTGCCCTGCCAGGCTTCGTGAAGTACATAGCATACCTGAATCCCCTTAGCTATGGAGTAGACGGATTGCGCATAACCCTTTCCGGAGCAACGAGTTTCCTCAATCCAATACACCTGGGATGGCTTGTGATCTCGCCGCTTGCAATAGACCTGCTCCTGATGCTTATTTCATCAGCAATAATGATAGCAATAGCTTCATATGCATTTAACAGAACAGATGTGGGCTGAGAGTATTCACGCCTGGCATAAGCCGTGCAATAAATAAGCGACGCGGGCAGAGAGTGCCGCTGTGCAAAAGCGCAATTGTTTTACAAGAATGCCGCATACTATCTTTATCTGCCCAGGCCCCTCTACTTCCCTGCCGGCTTCTTTGCAGAGCCTGAGTCTTGGTCCCGGTCCAGCTCCTTTGTAAGCTCATCTGCAGCTATTGTTATAGGATTTATTATCTTATTTATCTCCAGATCGGCAAGGTGCATCTCCATATCGGAGTTATAGGCAATTACCGAGATCCTCGTCGAATCTTTTATAAGCTTCTTCACGACAAGTACTACGTAGACGGTCTTCGAGCTGTCCCTAAGGTCTATTACTATGTCGGTAGCCCTGGAAAGCTCAAATCTTTCCATCTCAGCCCTGATGGTGTAGTCGGCAAGGAAAGCAGGGTATCCTTTTGCCCTCAGCGAATCTATCATCAGCTTGTCGCCGCTTATTATGATAAAGTTCCTCCTCTGCCCTTTAAGCCTCTCAGCCACAAGAGCGTTTGTAGTGTCATATCCTATCAGGACAATGTGATTTTTCATCCTCCGTTTTTCAGGGGCTGATAAGCCAGTATACAATTTCTCCATTCTGGAACTCAAAAATTCACCTGAGAGCACGGTCAGAGCGCTCAGGAATATACTCAAACCCGAAATTATTAAGACTATGTCAAAAATTCTGCCAAGATTGGTTACAGGCACAATATCCCCGTATCCTACTGTGGAGATTGTGACAACGGTGAAGTATAGCGCTTCAATTGCCGAGTTTATCTTCACGTTGAAGTTGTTCCCCCGGCCCAGCAGATAAGCCCCTACCGTACCATAGACGAGCACTATGGCAATGGCTACGCCGTAGAAATATACTTTCCTGTCTATCTTCATGAATAAGATATTCTACAAACCTTATTTTAAACTATCCCATAGGCTTATCATCGGCTCTTATCCAAGGCGGGCATAAAAGCTAACCGTTCGCGGTTTCGCGGATGCCGCAAAATTCAAGTCAGATAAGTTCACTTGAAATGAACTTTTCCAGCAAGCATACGATTTTTATGCGCAACATCCGACAAGGCGCTAAACGTCCGTTCCATCTTTCCATGCGCAACGTTTTAAAAATGCCTGCCCTGCGGCATGGGTTCTGTCAATAAACTAGGCTGACGAATTATAGTGTCGCATTCACTCTGATGCAGGTTAACGGTTCCTTCCAATCCAGTCTAAGATAAGTCCTATCACTCCACCAATCCCAAATCCGAAAGCAGACCGCCATATTCCGAGATGAAGCATTGCATGGCAGATTCAACTCAAGGCCAGATTGTTGCAGATTCAAGAGCAAAGTTATTAAAGCTTTCTGCAGGAGTAAGGCAAGATATAAATACTAAGAAAATTATAATTTAGTATATGGTGGTGGAATGGGTGGGAAAAGAACTAGCAGGCTGGAAGAATATATTGAAGCAGCGGGATTGAAAGCAGAGAAAGAGTTCATAGAGACAGGCAAAGAGCTTGGAAGGATAAATGAACAGGTCTCTAAGCTATTTCGCTCCGCTTCAGGCACGGAATCCAAGCAAGATTGAAATTGGCGCAGGATAGAAAGCAGAAAGCCTCTTCTATAAAGATAAAAGCTTTATCATACAATAGCTGAGCATGGAGGGCAGGGAGCTTGAGCAGATTCACCAATTCATGAATGCGGCGCATGATGGCAAAGTAAGAGAAGTAAAGAAGTTTTTGGACAGGGGAATGAACGCCAACGCGAAGGGTCAGAACGGCCTTACCGCACTGATGGTCGCATCAGGCGAGGGTCATCTTGAAGTAGTGGAATATCTTATAAAGAACGGGGCAGACCCTAATATAAAGAGTTCTAACGGGCTCACTGCGCTTTCCTTCGCAGTAACCTGGGGAACCAATGATACTATAGCATATCTTGTAGACCACGGCGCAGACGTAAATGCGCAGAGCATAAATGGTGCTACTGTGCTTATGGAAGCGGCGATAGAGAGCAAACTCGATGCGGTAAAGTATCTGGTGGAGAAGGGTGCAGAGATAGAAAGAAAGGATTCATACGGCAGGACTTCACTTCTCTATGCTGATAACATAAATGTGATAGATTTCTTAATATCAAGCGGCGCGGATCTCAACGCGAAGGACAATGACGGCCGCACGCTGCTCATGCGCCTTGCGAGCCTGGGCAGGCTTGAATCAGTCAAATACCTGATTAATAAAGGCGCAGAGATGGACGCTGAAGACAAGAATGGATGGAATGCCTCTATGTTCGCAGCCTTCAAGGGCCGCCTTGATGTTCTTCAGCTGCTTATGGAGAAAGGCGCAAGGATAAACTCCAGCAAAGGACATGGTATAAATGCGCTCTCCGTGGCAGCAGGAGAAGGCCACCTTCACGTAGTAAAATGGCTTGTTGAGAACAAGGCGCTCGAAGCAGAGTATGGCACTCCTTCTGCGCTAACCGCAGTGATGTTTGCCATAACAAACGAGCATTACGAGACAGCGAAGTACCTTGAGGCAAAGCTCGGCAAACCCCAATTCTGATTATTTGGAGACAGCGGCGTATTTTCTGCAATAAGGCGCATATATTAAGGGATGCAAAGCCAAACAGATTACAAGCTTTCAGCAAGGGCAAAAATGCATTAATTCATCCAACTCAAACGTTTATTGTGGCTATCACAGCAGTGCCGTCTATTACTGAGACTGTTCCAGAATTGGTGTTTGCCACGTACATATACCCATTTGATGGATTGTAAATTATGCTAACAGGGTTAATTCCTACATCTACAGTATCAAGCAGACCTGTATCATTAAATACCGAAACAGAATTCGAATAGAAGTTTACCACATATAAATATCCATTGCCCGGATCATAAGCAATGGATTCGCTGGTTCTTCCATATCCTGTGTTATTGTTGCTCGTAATGGTGTTAATTACAGAAGTGCCATTAACAGCAAGTAACTCATTCGATGAGTTTGAGTTTTCCACAACAAAATACATGTCTCCGTTGCCGGGGTCGAATGAAAAGGCTACTGGTTGTTCCTGCGAATTCAGGGCAATAGTTCCGATTTCCTGCGTTCCGTTAATCACATTCAAGGAATAATTATACGATCCGTAAGTGCCGCTGTTGCCATATTCTTTTACTAAGTAAATGTATCCGGTCGCATTGTCAACTCCTATGTTTCCAAGCGAATATGTCCCTGCTGACGTAACGTTTCCGTATATGCTTTCATTCCTGATAGCAGTAACCTCTCCTGAAAGCCCGTCACTGATATAAACAAGTCTGTTCTTCGGATCGTATGCTATCCCATCTGGCGACTGCCCAGAATAAAGCGTCTTGATGACATTCGTGCCATTGATTATGTCTATCGTATCGTTCCCCCAATCTGCTAAATAAATCAAATGGTCCTGCGGGTCGTATACAATCCCGGTTGGAGAGCTATAGTAATCTAGGTTGATAGATCCCACTACCTTTGTGTTATTTATTATGGTTATGTTTCCGTAACTGCTGACTTCATACACATATTTGCTGTATGCGTCATAAGCCAGATAATCCGGGAATGTGCTTACATTTATATTGGCAACGAGATTCGTGCCGTTAAGTATGCTTACCTGATCAGAATAGGAATCTGCTACGTATACATGCTTGTTTGCATTGTCGTAAATCAAGAAGTCCGGATAGGAATTGATCGCTTCAGAGCTGCTGCCCTGGGCATTGTAAGAAGAATAGACAAGACACGAGTTTGAACTAGAGCAATATCCATCAACACAGATTTTTGGATAGATGTAACTATAGCCGTATGATTGCGCAGAAGTAATATTCTTAGCAAATGTTGCATTCACTTTGTAAATGTTTCCATAGACAAGGTTCTTTCCAAGATTAATGCTCGCAGTCTGGTTGTTGTATGTGTATGTGCCATAAGTGAAATTGTACTGGCTGCTTGAAGTTGAAACCTTTACAGTGCTGTTGGCTGTGTTCCTGAAAGAGACAAACGAGAAGCTAACTGAATTGGAGGTGCAGTTCGGCTCGCCATAGTTTGAGGAGATTGCAAATGAAACAGGCACATTGAAAGCGCTGCTGGGAACGTCTGTGCCTACATTGCTTGCAGTTATAGTTAATAGATCAGTAGTCTTATTCTCTGAAAGAAGCTGGTTGTAATAATTCTCGCTAAGGTTCAGGCTGAGCGGCAGGCCGTTCTGCTCGTCCAAGCACAGATATCCTGTAAGTGATCCATTGAATGGCGATCCCGAAACCGGATTCAAGTAGCTTGAGCCGCTTAGCGCATAATTCTCACTTAAATTCATCAGGCTGTTTATCTCTTTCTGTCCTGCAGAAAGCCTGAACTCGTTGCATTCGCTTCCTGCTATCTCTTTGTTTCCAAGGTAAGTTACGTTAGTCTCGTTAAGTATTCCGAATACCGTATTTATGGTGTCGGGCTCGCCAATCAGAATCTGCCCATCAATCTGCTGCGTTGGAAGGCCACTGCCTCCAAGCGTCGACGAAAGATTTGTGCTGTTTTGATATGTGCATGTTGGTCCTGTAGACGCATACGAGAAGCCTCCATACTCCTCGCATATTACAAAACCGCCATTTCCAATGCCATATAATGCAAGAGTGTAAGTTCCTACTGAAGCGACCACCTTAGTGAGGTTCCCGCTTTTAAATATAAGCGCCTGCAGCGGAGTATTGTTTGAGACTCCAAGTAAGCCCAATACTGAACTTAGAGAAGGCACACTCACATTGTAAGTAGCCTCATATGCAGGCGTTGTGTTAAGCAGGCTCAGGTCTTTCATGAGCAGCTGCTTAGGCGTAAGCAGAGCCTGCGGACTTGTGCTTAAAGATGGGAATTTGAGAAGCCCGTCCATAAATGCAAACGCAATGAAACCTATTATTACGATGATAAGGAGCGCTATTATAACCAGGTATGCTCTATTGCTTCCGCCAGCCATTTGCTCACTGTAAATCATATAAAATATAATTTATAAAGGTTCTGTAAAGCAGCTTTGAAGTAGGGAGTTTGCAGATTTTGAGTCTTTCTGTTGAATTGCCGTTTCCAACAAATAAGCATATCCATATATGCTGTATCCTAAGTCTTCATAAGTGAATTAGATGGTGATAAACTTATTCAACAATTGTTTTTATTACAATTTCCCTTTCTATGTCCTCGCTTTTCTTTGAGAATACATACTCTCCGAATTGCTTCTTAAAACGCGAGTAGAAACCTCCAACCCGCACCTGCTGCTATGATGAGCCTCGTTCTCCACCCATTTTTGCATTCCGCTCTTCTTCTGGTCGCCCAGATTACATAACCAATCTGGGGTCCTGCACCTGAGCATCTACTATATTTCTGGAGCCCAATTATGGATAATTTATATAACATGAGTCTGAGTTTGAGCAGTAGCCATCTATGCAGATATTCGGAATTATATAACCACCCGACTGTGTTATGTTCCTGGCGAATGTCGCATTCACTCTGTACGTGCCCCCATAGACAAGGCTCTTTCCAAGATTAATGCTCGCAGTCTGGTTGTTGTACATATATGCATTGTATGTGAAATTGTACTGGCTGCTTGAAGTGGAAACCTTGACGGTGCTATTCGTTGAATTCTTCAGGGAAACAAACGAGAAGCTAACTGATTTTTGGGTACAGTTGACTATGCTGTTATTCGTGGAGAGAACCCATGGCACAGGAATCTCAAAGGCACTGCTCGGCACTGATGTTCCCATGCTTGTTGCATTCATGGAGAAAACCATGTTGGTCCTGTTCTCTCCAAGCAGCTGGTCATAGTATTCATCAGTCAGGTTCAGGCTGAGCGGCAGGCCGTTCTGCCCGCTGATGCAGGCATAAGCAACAAGCGTGCCGTTGAAAGCTCCGGTATTTCCGGCAAGGGACGAAGCGATGCTGCCACTGCTGCCCTGCTGGCTCTGGTTAATAAGGCTGTTAATCTCGCTTGCCTGTGCAGTTATCCTGAATTCGCTGCATGGACTGCCTATTACTGTTTTGTTTCCTATGAAGGTAACGTTTGTTTCATTGAGCGTCTTTAGTATGCTATTTGCCGATTGTGCTGATACCAGCGATGATCCTGTAGTATTTGAATATGTGCATGTTATACCGTTGCCTGAACCTGAAGGTAAAAGGCCGTCTTCAGTACATGCAACAGAAGCGTTATCCCCCAATTTGCCTCCAGAATAAACTGCAACAGTAATGCTTCCTAAAGAGAAGACAACTTTTACCGATGTGCCGCTCTTGAAGATAAGCAGCTGCGTGCTGTTGCCGCTTCCGCCAGCCAGGCTCAGAAGAGAGCTAAGCGCAGGCACATTTAGATTATAAGCGGTCTCGTAAGACGGCGTTGTGTTGATCAGGGCCAGTTCATTCACCAGCATCTGCTTAGGCGTGCCCTGAACCTGCTGCTTAGGCGAAGAAGAAGCCGCTGCAGAAGAATTCGAGGACACTGCATGAGCCGATGATGTGCTCCTGCCCAGTGTAAACCAAAGTACAGCAATTACTGCAATAACAATTATTACTGCCAATACAAGATACAGACCCTTGCCTCCAGCCATAAGCTCACAAGTAATACTAAAAGAGGGGTGATTTATAAAGCTTCCTATAAAACTGGTTTTGTTGATTAAAGCCTGACTTTATCAACAATCCATTATTTATGGCTAAACACAAATATTCAATAAAATTACCATAGAAGTAAAAAAGAGGGAATGAAGCCCAAAAGAAAAGGCGAAAACATGAAAAACGAAGCAAGCATGGAAAGGCCTGGCAGGAAAGGATTGAGTAAGGAGGAGATAGCAGCAATGAAGGAATACCTTAAGGAGAAGAATTCAAAGTCCAACGGCGAAGAGGCTGTGCTCGCGCAGATAGCCAAGATGCCCGAACCGGACCGCGCAATGGCCAAGCGCATACATGCAATAGTGAAGGCTGCTGCCCCTGCACTTACCCCAAAGACCTGGTATGGGATGCCGGCTTATGCAAAGGGCGATAAGGTCATCTGCTTTTTTCAGGGAGGCTATAAATTCAAGGCAAGGTATGCGACACTGGGATTCAGCGACAAGGCTAAGCTTGACGAGGGCAAAATGTGGCCTACCAGCTTCGCATTGACTGAAATAACCGGCGCAGAGGAGGCAAAGATCGCTGCTCTTATAAAGAAGGCCGTAGGCTGAAATACCGGCATGAAGAGAGAATAAAAAAGAATATGGCTAAGAATGGAATAAGACTGGCGCATGCACAAAGCGCGGAGATGAACTACCAAATGGCATTTCAAGATTTCCGGGACTGCATGAAATTCGGCCACACAAGCCAAAATAAACTTTCTGCCGGTTTTCCAATCCTCCAATGCATCATGTGTACGGCGCAGGCCAAGGCTGAAAATGGCCATAATAGAATATTGGCGTCAATGAAAAAGTTGCGTATTTAGAATGCAGATCAGTTGAATGCCTTGAACTTCCTTCTTGCATACTCTGCTATTCCGTGCTTCAGCATGCGCAGCTCGACCCCATGCTTCTCCTTGAGGAATTCGGCTATGTGGCTTCCCATCGACCAGGTGTAGAAGATAAAGATGTACCTGTTTATTTCCTTTATCTCCTTCTCTTCCATGCTATTCGGGTCTATCTTCACTATCCCATCTTCTTTTATTCCGAGGAGCATGGCGACTTCCCCAATCGTCTCGACTCCGGTCCATGCAAACCTGGCATCCCCCTTCGATACCATTTCCTTTGCCTCATCGAGACTAAGCCCCCAATGCTCCTCCTTATTTCCAGAATTAGCGTAAGTGTACTCTGCTGTCTCCTTTGCTTCTCCATTCTCATTCATCAGTTCCACTATCTCCTCTATGAACCGTGTGAATTTTACTGCCATCTCTATTGTTACTCCCTCAACGTTTCCTTCCTTGCCCATTTCCGGGCTCGAATCAGTAAAACCGTGTATGCGGATGTGCAGCGAGGCAAGGATCTTGCCCCTGTTCATCATTATGCTTATTATGTTGCGATAAGGCACGAAGCTCAATTCTGAAGGATTCAGGACATCATGGCCCATATACAGCCCCCAGAAAGAGGGCCTCACTATGATGAGCCTCTTGTTTGTCGCTATTATTCTGTCAGGAGAGACAGACTGCAGGTAACTCTGCCTCAATTCAAACAGTATCTCCTCGTCCTTGGCCAGCACGTGCTCAACATGCCGCTGACAGAGCTTGTTGTGCTTATGCATAACATATCCATTAGCGGCAAGCGAAGCTTTTATCCTCTCGCAATCCTCTCCAGTAATTCCATTCATATACCCCACCTACCATCACATCCCCTAATTATAATTTATCGTAAAAATATATAAACTTTCCCATTTTAATTGTATATTATACAACCTATATGATATTTTATGAAGAATATCCTATATCACAAGATCCAGTGCTACGTGCTTTCAGATTACGGCATCCTAAATGCAGCTAAGGCACAGAGAGCAGGCCACCAAAAGCGCAAGGCATTTAAGCTTAGCATTTATTATAATACCTGAAATATGCGCGGCAGCACGTGATGATTTTGAAAGACAGTTCAAAAAAAGGCAGTTCTAAAAGGCCAAAGAGCAAAGCCAGCGAAGCTTTAAACGCAAATCCAGCAGCAGAATCAAAGCCTGGCAAGCCGTATGGCGTAAAGGCGATAGTGGTCCTCTATCTCATAAGCCTTGTTATCTCATTAACACTGGTTACTATTACATTCAATGCGGATATTGCTACGGCTGTCCAAGAGGCAACCGCCCATTATGGGGCAGCATATGCAAGCTCAGCTAAAAGCATTGCTGTAGATACGCTAATTGCAGTTACAGCGATCTCCTCTCTAATTTCCATTGCAATAATGTATGGGATATGGATAGGCAATAAGTGGGCCTGGTGGGTCTCGCTTATACTTACTGCTTTAGGGGTAATAGCAGCAGTGTACAGTGTTATAGCGGCTTCACTTGCGGCGAGCACAGGGATTATAACCAGTCTAATAAGCCTTATCATAGACCTGCTTGTGCTATATTATCTTACAAGGCAGGAAGTCAAATCGTACTGCCACATAGGCAGCAGTGTATCAGTGGCATAACGCATAGGAATAGGGAAGTTCCGGGAAGCTGTCTTCCAACAAGCAACCACTGCCAAGAGCGTAATATCCGGCACACCAGCCTCCTCATGCTCAATGTTGCGGATCTGACTAGGCAATCTTCCTGCAGCATCAGACTGCTATCCTATCTTCTTGTCAGATGCAAACTTCAGAAGCGGGCATGGCATGGTTGCTATGCGCTTGCCTATTATAGTCGCAGAGTACTCTATTTTCCTTCCTGCGCCTGAAATCTCCTTCCTGTCAAGAAGCTTCTCTTTGGTAAGCTCCTTAAGCACAAGGGCAAGCGTCCTTGAGTTCAGCCCGGATTCCTTCTCTATCCTGCTGTACTGCATTGGCTTTCCGCTGCCAGCAACAAGGCTCAGCACAACCATGCGCCAGTTCATGCGCACAAGCCTTGCCATCTCCATGCTGCTTACTCCGTACGATTTTACAACCTTCTCTACAGGGCACCACTGCGTAGCCATACTCTCGCATAAAATTATCAGCCAAGGTTTTTATTCATGACCGCGCAGTTCAGCACGGCCTGCAGCTTGCCTAATCCCCATGCGGCTTTACCCGAGTAAAGCAATAGATGGCATTTTCATCCCAAGAAGAAATTAATTATTTAAATAAATTGCTATGCAGGGCAGCAAAATTTATATACCAGCTAATCCAAAAAAAGTATGGAGGCGAGTAAAAGACAAGCGTACTCCTATAATTATTTAATAGGTATCAATATGCAAAAAACAAGTGCAATTGCAGTGCTTGCTATGACCATGCTCTTTCTTGGCACGGTCCATGCAAATATATCAGGATCTATAAGCCCGCAAAAC
>JAJZLT010000021.1 GCA_021803245.1 Microcaldota archaeon | reverse complement strand
CTGTATTCATGCACTTTGCCTTTTGGAACCATCTCAACAAACCTGCAGGCAAGCAATGACTTTAGATTATGCGATACGTGGCTCTGGCTCAAACCTGACGCTTCTGCCAGCTCGTTTACTGACAGTTTGGCGTTTAGGAGCGACTTAAGCATCCTGAATTTACAGCCGCTTCCTATTTCTCTCAAAAACATCTCTGATGGATCTTTCATGTCAATCAATATGAATATTTTATCATATGAATATTTATTCATACAAATATAAAAAGGTTACGCTTACAGCCATGTACATTCCTGCTTGTCAGATTGCTACCCATCTTCTTCCATATATGGAGCCATATAATACGCAAATTCAGCCCCATCCATGTTGTAGCTGATGCCGATAGGCTCATTTGTAGTCAGTTGAATAGTTACGGGGACGTTCTTCTTTAGTATCTTGAGCATTCCTTCGATATGCTCTAAGTTATACATTGCCTTCTGCTCCTCCGCATCCGCTTTCAGTTTAACTTGCGCTTTATCGAATATCCTGCTGATCTCTTATCCAGCATCGCCTGCCATTCTTAATATGAGATTCTCTTTTGTTATCATGAATGTTGTATAACCTCTTCCACGTTTCCATCCGCTGGTCTTTTCCATATCCCTTTTTGTTACCACTTTCAGGTCTTTGTCATAACCCAGGGCCTCCATCAGCTTTAGAATGCCGTAAATATGCCGTATAACGCTACGTGGGTGCATATTCTTGGCCTTTAGCAGTGTTACGTGGTCTTCGATATAGCGCCGGTTTTGCGCAATTATGCGCACGTCCGCTAAAACCCTGTCATAGAGGCGGTTCGCCTGCCTTTGCCAATATTCGGTATCGTTTGTCATCGGGGTGACATTGTGCCATAGATGGATATTTATATCTTGTCCCGTAGGGGTCGTACTTGAAGGCCATCGCCCGAAGCACAAGATGTGCGCCAGGCACATCTCCGACAAGGAAGTTCTTAAAATTCACTCTTTCCTTGTGTATTTCATATCAAAATCGTGTTTCAAATGCTTCCCGTCTTTTGCGGTTTTCCATTCTGCGATTATCGTGTTCCTGCCCTTGAAAACACCTTTGAAGCTCTGGGGTAAATCTGGCGCATTTCTCCACATCTTCCAAACCCCTTTCTTAAAGTCCATGTCATAGATTCTGGACACGCCTCTGGAGTCAAAATAGAATACCTTATATTGGCCTGTCGCTTGGTCACGCCCTATCAGCCATCTGGCCTGCGGTGCTTTTGTGGCCCCTTGATATGCAACCAAGTAGGCGCCATCTTCTGCCCATCTGAACGAGGCAGGCCCATGCACTTTTGCTTTAGAACCCGACAAGAATTCGGCATTAGATAGCTCCATGTTCCAATTGCCGATTAGGACTTTAAGCTCTTTAAGTGCAGGATTAATAACTCTCTGTTTCGGCATCACAACCAGTAATCTTATCTCATTTGGTTATAAAAATATTAGGGTTGACCCTGAAGCGCATCGCCCGAAGCAGGGATCGAACCTGCGACCTCATGGTTAACAGCCACGCGCTCTACCGCTGAGCTATTCGGGCAAGGGTTATGCTTATCTTTGATCTGCTTAAATATTTAGTATTTGCCCTCCCCTCATTCCCGCATCATGAAAAAAGGAAAAGGCTCTGCAAGGTATATTATCTTCACATAAAGATAAGAATGTTCTCCAGCGTAGTCAGTAAAGTCGACTTTGTTATCTATATAATTATATCTTGCCAGTTTGCCGGTCTTTGCACCGCTGTCGAGCACCGTATAATAAAAGGCCTTTGTGTCCTCCCCCTCCAGCTCGTCTATAAGCTCAAAGCAGCACAGCACCGTCTTGCTTCCTGATTTAAATGCATAAAGGAAATGCAGCGAGTCAGAGCTTCCGCGTCTTTTTATAACCGCCTTTATGATGTCATTGAGAGTGAAGAGCCTGACAAGCTTCACGTTGCTCCACTTGTGTTTTTGCTTGGAGATAAAGCCGTCTAAGTCTATTCCAATTACATTTATCGATGTTGCGTCATGCCTTTCCCCTCCCGTCAAAAGCTCCGTCTTCTCTGATTCATCGGTGCTTGGGGGAATATACCTGACCCCATCCGGATTTATGACCCCCTCTACAAAATATGCAAGCCTCCATTCGCCTACCCGCTCCCCAAAAGCGAAGAGCCTATAGCCTCCTGATGATTTGAAGCTGTATATATTTTCAGAAGTAAAGTCAAAATTGTACACATATCTGGCCAAATCCGCTATGCTGGATAGCTTTACAAAAAATACATTTGCTGTGGCTCTTGGCTCTTTTTCTTTTTTAGGCATTCAGATCAACTTAACCTACTACTGATTTATACAGCCAGTCTAATAAAGACATGAAGGCATAGGCGGGCTCGAATATGAGAGGGGAAAGCACCACTCCGTTCCCAATTGCCTGGTAATCATTAAGCAGGCTTTCCTTAACAGTGAAGTCTACCGGATAAGTTTTGGATACCAAAGTGCTTGTGGTAGAGCCAACTGTCAGGTTGAAACGATATACTCCTGGCTCGTTGAGGAATACGGGATAAATAAATGTATTCTTTGTGCCATGCCTTGATATTACCTGATCAGTAACATTCCATGCAGGAAGACCAATGGCAGTTATGTAGAATGGATCATCAGATATCCCTGTATTGTTTATAGTCACATATATGTTTGAAGGCTGCCCCATCCCGGCGTCAATCTTCGTTGGAGTCACGTTAAGGCTGAAGACCTGCGGGGTCACGTTTACGAATGCATAAATTGTGAGGTTTCCCAGCCTTGAATAATTGCCTACATTCACGGCACTGAAGACTATCTCATATGTGCCATTTTTGGCGTCTGAAGAAACTGCTATCCTCGCCTTCATCGGATTCTCATACAGCTTAGAAGGCTGGAAAGACCATCCCGGAGGCAACTTTACCTGGCTCAGGGCACTCCAGCCAAGGTTTACAAGCGTGCCTGTCTTATTTGTGGTGTTTGCACTGGCAAGTATGTAAAAGCTCTGCCCTGGCGCCACTTTGCCAAGATATACTGTGCCATTATTCACCAGTGTGGCATTAATAGGGCCAATAATCTGCAGGTAAGATGCCGATGCAGAGGCAAATGCAAAACAAATGAAGCCCGCCACTATCAGAGCTGGTCGAAAAGGCATGATAAGTATATTCAGGGCAAAATTATTAAACTATAAAGTAAAGAGAGGCGCGCATAATCATCGAACTGTTTTTAGCTTTTTAGTTTTTATTCAAACTAGATGCATATAATGGCAGCTAGTTACATCTGGCTCGATGGAAAGATGATGCCAAGGGAAAGATGCAAAGTCGATATACTTACTCATTCGCTTCAGTATGGCAGCGGTATCTTCGAAGGGATAAGGGAATACAATACGGATAGCGGTCCGAGAATCTTCAGGCTCAGGGATCATGTGAAGCGCTTCTTCAACAGCGCAAGGATCTGCTCAATGGAGCTGAATATATCTGAGCGAGAAATGGAAGACGCAATAATAGAAACTGTAAAAAAGAACAAGCTGAAGGAGTGCTACATACGCCCATTCGCTTTCTACAATGACACCAGCATAGGCCTCTCGACAGCAGGCAAGAAGGTCAGCATAGCCATAGCCGCAGTTCCGTTCGGCAACTATTTTAAGGACAAGGAGAAAGGCATAAGCTGCATAGTCTCTTCATGGAGAAGAATAAACTCCCAGATACTGCCGCCGCAGGCAAAGTCAAGCGGCCATTACCGCAATTCGATAACTGCTTCGGCCGAAGCCAAAAGCCTGGGCGCCAACGAAGCAGTGCTGCTTGATACAAACGGCTATGTGGCCGAAGGACCCGGAGAGAACATATTTTTGGTAAAAAACAGCGCGCTGGTGACGCCTTCCGAGTCATCAGACATATTGGTAGGCATAACACGCGACTCAATAATCAAGCTTGCAGAAGCGTTTGGGATCCATGTGGAAGAACGTCAGGTTCACAGGGAAGAGCTCTACACGTGCGAAGAGCTGTTCTTTACCGGAACTGCGGCTGAAATTACAACAATAAGCAAGATTGATGGCAGGGTTGTCGGAAAGGGCGTTACCGGCCCGGTCACAAGGCTCCTCTCATCGAAATTCTACGAAGCAGCGGCAGGCCGGCTCGGAGCCTTCACTGACTGGCTCACTCCTGTACGATAAATCCGGCAGATCAACATCTTTGTGGGGTTAGCTGGAAAAGTAATGGCAAATCCAGCACCTAAACTCGATGCAGCACATCACTTTGTAACCACTTCACATGAGTCCTTGGTGACTATTAGCTCCTTCTCAGTCTGCGCCACCATGCCGCTTTTCTTCTCGATCAGAACAGGATAAAGCTCCAGCCCTCCCAGCATGGCCAGCTCATTAAGCGCACGCCTTAGCTTGAACTCGCCAAGCGATGAAAATTCCTTCTGCAGCCAGCTGAATGCGAATGGATATGTAAGATAATTTTTCTGTATATGGGAAAAAACCTCCCTCGCCTCCTGGGACCTTGGAGCTACATCATCCTTCTTCTCAAAAATCTGGACTTCGCTGCCTTCCTCTACTGCGCCATAGCCATCTGTCATGAATGGCTCTATGGCGATTACCTCCCCCTCTTCCAGCTTTTCATTGTCTCCGTTGTCATAATTCGGTATAAAGATCCGCGAGTGCAGCTCGTCCCTGCTTATTCCATGCCCGCCAAGGTTCTTTATGGGCTTTGCTCCCTTATTTTTTGCAACAGCCTCTATCTCCCTGCCTATCTCCCTTACCTCTCTCCCTGCCCTGACCTTGCTTATCGCAGCTTCCAGCGCCTCCTCGCTTGCTTCCACTAGCTTTCCATTTGAGCCTGAAAGATCTATGGTTATCGCGCAGTCGCTAAGGTAAACATCCTTCCTGGCGCCAAGGTCTATCTTTACTATGTCCTTTGCAGAAAATTTGTAAGTGTCTTCCAATCCTGGCGAAAAATGCGCTGCGGTCTCGTTTACTGAAATGTTGACAGGAAAAGCCATCTCATAGCCGTTGCCTCTGAAGAAACTCTCAAGCTCCTGCGCGACCTTGAGCCTGCCGGCTCCCTCTTTTACCAGTTCCCTTGCCTTTTCAAGCGCCCTGTAAGATATGCTGCCTACGCCTCTCAATTTGCCATAATCATATTCTTTGTCCATTCAACCGCCAAGTTTTTTCTGCGATCCGAGCCCCTTAAGCTCATTTTCACTAACACCTAGCTCCTTCAGTATCTTAAGCGTAGAAGGTATTATCTGGTGATTTATGTAATAGTCGGCATCGTAATCTTTAGCGCTCTCCTCCAGCTCTGCCTTCTCCGAGATGCTTGTCCCTTTCTTTGTTATTATGTATCCAAGCATCGCTCCTTCAATCTCCTCCCTTTTCTTTACCCCCTGGCTTATCGCTTTCTTTGCGGCAGACAGTTCAGGCGATGTATTGTCATAGCTGGAGATGCTCTTCCTCAGCTGCGTGTGTATTACCAGGTCCTGCAGCTCAACCCTGCCTTCCCTGAGCTTCTTTATGACATCCTTTACTATGCTTATGGCCTTCTCCTTTCCACCGTCCTTGAGTATTGCTTCAAGCACGCTTCTCTGCGTCTCTCTTGCTATATTGGACCAGTCTCTTCTCACAAGCTCGAATCCTTTTATCTTTATGCGCCCGCTCTCCGAAAGCAGGGCATACTTCTTCTTCGCACCTCCTTCAATTGCGCCTCTCTTGCCCACGAAGACACCGCTGGAATAAAAATCCTCGAGCTCCAGCTCCATCGATTCAGGGAGCGACTGGTTTATCGCCTTCATAAGCTCCAGTGAGTCCTCCTTGGACTTCCCTTTCCTGATCAGGAAGCAGCTGTCCGTATCTCCGTATAGTACGCCAAAACCGTTCTTCTCGGCAGTCGCCATGGTTTTAGTTATATAATCCCTTCCGAAGGCAGTTACGCTCGACGCGCATTCCCTGGAGTACCATCTCGACCTGGCGTATCCAAGGTAGCCGTAGAACGAATTTGCCAGTATCTTGAGAGCAGAGGACCTGGCTCCAAGGAAGATGTCATCGGGATTCTTCTTGTACGCCTTCTTCACAGCCTCCCTCTGCGTAATCAATAATTTAAGCACTATTGGTATTATGCCCCTGGGTTCCTTTACAAACTTAATCCCGTTTGGCGATTCGTAGTAATTGCTGCAGTCTCTGCAGAGCCGAGACGGATCGATATTATAAGAAATTATTATAGAAGGATACAGGCCGCGGAAGTCGAAGACAACAATGTCCCTGTAAACTCCTGCGGTGGGCGCCTTCACGTAAGCGCCTTCTATCGGGTTGGCCAGTCTTGCTGAAATCTCGCGCTCAGAAGGCTTGTTCGGTATCACTTCCTTGTTGCTGTATGCATATTTCATAAGGGTGTATTCGACCAACTGGCCCGTTGTGGAGACGCACGCCTCTGCCAGTGTAGTGCCTACAGTCTTCGCAATTTCTATCTCAAGGGGCATGAAGAAATCATAGAGCTTATTGAGCGAGACAGAGTCACCGAGCGAGTATTCTGCCAGCTCTTCCACATCTTCCTTGCTTCCATCCCATATCTGCCATATATTCCTCCTGTCAACCATGAGCTTAGAGGTTCCTGTAACTGCGGCATAGACTTCCTTGAGCGTAAATCTTGTGGCTTTTATAAGCTTTTCAGAGGCACCAACTATGGAGATGAACTTGACCACATTATAGATGTCTATGTTGCCCCTTCCCGGTATTTTTATCGATTCTATAAGCCCGTGATGCTCCTGCTTTACTCCCTCTCCGTATCTATCCAGGTTAAACTTAATCCCGTTCTTCTCGGCTCTCTTCATCAAGTACGGTATGTCGAAATTGGAGGAATTGTAGCCCACTATAAGGTCGACATCAAGCTCATTTACCAGGTCGATGAACCCTTTTATCATCGCTCCCTCATCCTTGAATACCTTTACAAAGTCCTTGTCTATCTGCTTGGTTGTCATTACTCCGCTTCTTTTACCATCGGAATAGCTTATCATTATAACCGGATCCTTCTCTGGCCTCGGCTCTCCAAGCGGATTATACGTTTCTATGTCAAAGGAGAGCTGCCTGAGATCTACGGGCCTGGCATCTGCCTTTTCTATCTTTGTTATCAGAAGCCTTCCATTTTCTTCCAAGGCATCTATCTTTACTCCTGAGAGAGGCGAAATCTGCTTGTCTATAAGATACCTTTTCCAGAAGAGTATATCATATTCGTAGCGCTCTCCAAATTCGGACATCGCCTCGCTCAGCTTCGAGACATGGCGCGTATTCAGAACTTCGACCTTGAATGCCTTTCTCACTGCGCCATTAAAGCTAAGCTCCAGCTTAGTTATCCTGTGCGGCTTTGACGTCTCCTTTCCTTCCCCTGCAACAACCTTGCTTAGCTCCTCTGCATCAAGATTCTCGCTGTACGGTAAAATCAGGAAATAAGGATAGAAAGAGGTGTCGTAGAGGGTTTGTATGCCGCCTTCCTGCTTCAGCGTTACCCTTATAACGCTCCTATCGTCTATGTTTACGTAGTCTGTCTCAAGTACGGCCCCTTCAAGCTCAACTGATCTTCCCGGCATATTCCTACTCCTCATAAGCCAAGCCGGCAGCCATCATACTGCTCCTGCTGGCTTCTGAGTAGCGCTTGCTTCAAGTTTCGCCCTTGAGATGGGTATCGGAGCTGCAAATCCAATGGAATAAGCGACAAGTGTGCCTACCGCGCTGCATTGCATATTTATAACATTGACTATATCTTCAGCAAACTTGAGAGGAAGCGTCTTTTTTGTAGCCCACTCCTGCCTTATGCCTTCCAAATCAGTCTTGCTTTCCCTGCTTATTATTGTGCCGTGCACTTTCAGTTCGCCTACAAGGCTGCTATCCTGCTTCTTTGCAGAAGGCTCAGGCTCATAGTTGGTTGTGAAGACAAACTTAACATGCACATTCTCATTCTTTACCTCCACGTCATCGAATCCAATGCCAAACTTCATGTTATAGATCGGGTCTTTAAGAAACCTATTTGCCTCTACCTTGCTTATTTCTATTCCTGTAATCATGTTATCACGACTAGCAAAGATACTGCTCAGGGAAATTATAAAAGGCTTTTTATCAGAAAAATGCAGAAAACAGTAAGTATAATAAACAATTTCAAAGGCAAAGATTTAAAAGTAGATGCGAAGTATATATCGGAATTGATGGGACCATGCCGGGTAGGGCTATACTGAATAACTGTGTGAACTTTGTTATAAACATAAGAAAACTTTCTACGAAAAGAAGTGTTGCGGAATCTGAGGCCGATCTGATTACAAGAGCTGCAATCATTGCTGCACTCTCGTCAAATCACTCGTGGAAGACCTATAAGTACCTGAATAATCTCTGCGAGATTGACAAGGAAGGCATATGTGCAGAGACAGAGTATGCATTCAGGGAAGGGTGGAAGAGCATCAACGAGTCGGATGTCGAGGAAGTTATAAACTCCAACCTCAACAGCCAGCAGCTCTCGCTCTGGATGTACTATGCTGTGAGCAGGGAGAAGCGGCAGAAGCTGATTGAAGTCTTCGAGAAGATGAGGAAAGAGATGGCATACAACCTTGAGCCATTGCAGAAGGTAAAGGAATAATCTGTTCTTGCATTTTAAGAAGGCGAAGCCCGTATATACTATAAATACTAACTATCCTAGTTAAGCAGCTGGAAAACCTGGGGGCATGTAGCGTAACTTGGATAGCGCATCTGGCTTCGGACCAGAAGGTTGCGGGTTCAAATCCCGTCATGCCCGATTTGCTTAAGGTGTCGGGGTTCAAATCCTTTCATGCTTGCTGTGTCCAAAAGCATTTATAAGCTCAATAACGAATAGTAAATGCCTCCTGTGGTGTTATGACAATAAAGCCAGGCGAGATAAGAAAAACAGTATCTTCATATGACCAAAAGAGGCTTACCATAGGCGTAATCGGGTCGCAATCTGCCGAGGAGGTGGGCATTGCTGCAAGAGCCTTCGGATTACCAGTCGCGGTAATATGCCAGAAAGGCCGCGAAAAGCTCTACACCAAATACAATAAACACCTTTTTGACCATCAGATAATAGTAGACAAGTTCTCCGACATGGCTAACATGGAAGTGCAGGAGAGATTGATTGAACTTAACACTATCTTCATGCCTAACAGGTCCTTCTCCGTTTATCTTGGCTATGATAAGATAGAAAATGATTTCAGGCTTCCCATCTATGGCAGCAGGCATATACTTAGATCAGAAGAGCGTACATCTTCGAAAAACCAGTATATGCTTCTGGAGAAAGCAGGAATAAAAATACCAAAGCTATTCAGCAAGCCCGAGGAAATAGACCGTATGGCGATTGTAAAGGTGCAGCAGAAAGCAAGGCCCCTGGAAAGGGCATTCTTCCATGCAAAATCATCAGAAGAATATTATGAAAAAAGCGCGAGGCTAATAAAAGAGGGTATAATAGACAGGGAGGGGCTTGGGAAGGCCCGCATAGAAGAATTTGTTCTGGGGCAGAGGTTCAATGCTAACTTCCAGAGCTGGGCACTTGCAGATGCATTCGACAATTTCGATTTCGTTGGATTCGATGACAGAAAGCAGACAAACCTCAACGGGCTGCTTTCACTTCCTGCCAAGGAACAGATATCCCTGGACATGATTGCAACAAACGAGGAGGTAGGCCATTACGGGCTTACTATGCGCGAGTCGCTAAAGCCTCTTGTCTACGATGCCGCAGAAAAGTTTGTGGCGATGTGCAAAAATGAGTATAAGCCGGGCATTTTCGGCCTCTTCGCTCTGCAGGGAGCCCTTGCCATCAATCCTGATGACAGCAAACACCGCCTCGCATTTTATGTTTTTGATCTAAGCCCCAGAATACCTGGCGCGCCTGCAGTAGGTCCTACTTCTCCGGAAATGAGGCGCCTGAGCCTTAAGTATGCCAATATGCTCAGGAAGCATAAGGCTGACAAGGTAGAAACAATGCTGGACCTTCCAATGCTTGACATACTGGAAGCAGTATCGCAGGATCGCCTGCATGAGGTGGTTACGTGATATCAAAGGAAGAGATCGGCGCAGTACTTGGAAAATACGATAAGGAAAAAATAGCAATAGGCACATTATGCTCGCATTCCTCGCTCCAGATTATTCATGGAGCCAAGCAGGAAGGATTCAGGACAGTGGGAATATGCACTAAGGATAGAATACACATGTATAATTCTTTTCCAGAAGCTAAGCCCGATGAATTTATACTGGTGGATAAGTTTAGCGAGATGCTCAGTGAGAAAAACCAGGAGCTCATGCGCAGAAAGAATGTGGTTCTGGTACCACACGGATCGCTTGTCCAGTATGTGGGCCCTTCCAACATACGCAATAACCTTCTTGTTCCTATGTTCGGAAACCGGGCGACGCTGGAATGGGAAGGTGACAGGTCCTTGCAGCGCAAATGGCTTGTAAATTCCGGGCTTAAAACGCCGCGTGAATACAAGGAAATTCGCGGGATAAATAAGCGTGTCTTCGTGAAGTTTTCAGGAGCAAGGGGCGGCTCCGGTTTCTTTACTGCATCTTCGGAGGATGAGTTCAAAGAAAAGCTTAACACGCGGATAAAATCAGGTTTAGTCAGCAGGGAGGATGCGCAAGATGTAACAATACAGGAGTTTGTTCCTGGCGTCAGGTACTATTTCCAGTATTTCTATTCCATATTTGAGGACCAGCCTGGTCAGCTTGAAAGGGGGAGAATAGAACTTTTGGGAATTGACAAGAGAATAGAGACGATAGATGAAGCATACCGCGGACTTCCTGATGTGCCTGAAGAATTCTTCGACTATACTATTACTGGAAACCAGCCAGTTGTAATAAGGGAGAGTTTATTGCCTGAGGTAATGAAAATGGGCACAGAAACTGTAAAGAGCTCTACAAAACTTTTCCCTCCTGGAATGCAGGGTGCTTTCTGCTTGGAAACGGTATATCATCCTGGAAGCGGTTTTACCACATTTGAAATATCAGCAAGGATAGTGGCAGGTTCAAACCTGTATCCGCAAGGCTCGCCGTATTCCGCATACATCTTCAGGGAGCCGATGTCTACCGGCAGAAGAATTTCCAGGGAGATGCGCGTAGGCCTGGAAAGAAAGCGGATTAGCGAGATAATCTATTAGAATCAAGGTACCTTTTTATTTTTTGCATTGCAATATCGCAGTGGCGTTATGCATTTTCAAGGTGATTATATGCTGGATCTACTGATAGGGGGATTTTATGGCGATGAAGGCAAAGGCAAAGTGGCTTCATACATGGCTTTCAAGGACATGCCATATATGGCAGTAAGGACTGGAAGTATAAATGCAGGGCATACTGTAATATACAATGGCAGAAAATACGGATTCAGGTTGCTTCCATCCGCCTGCCTGAATGGGAAAAGCATGCTGGCTATGGCTCCTGGTTCATTGATAAAGAGGGACGTACTCTTCAGGGAGCTTGAGGAAACCAAATCTGCAGAAAGGCTCATGATAGACCCGCATGCCGGGGTAATCACTGATCAGGAGATTGAAGACGAAAGGAATAACGAGCATTTGAAGGGCAAGGTCGGAAGCACGCTGCAGGGAGTCGGGAGCGCTGAATCGAAGAGGATACTTCGCACGCTGAAACTGGCCAAGGATTATGAAGAGCTCTCAAAATACATTGCAAACATTCCAGACACGGTAATAGGTGCACTAGAGCAAGACAAAAATGTTCACGTAGAGGCCACACAAGGCCACTTCCTGAGTCTATATCATGGAGAGTATCCATTTGTCACAAGCAGGAATACTACAGCTTCAGGGGTTCTCAGCGAAGTAGGAATAGGCCCAAAGTACGCGGGCAACATAATAATTATCTTCAAGGCCTTCATAACACGTGTCGGCGGCGGCCCGCTTGCAGGCGAGTTGTCGCATGAAGAGGCAAAGAGACTAGGCGCAGATGAATACGGGACTGTTACCGGAAGAGCCAGAAGAGTGGCTCACTTCGATTCAAAGGTAGCCAAGGAGGTGGCCAGGATAAACTCTGCAAACCAGATGGCAATAACAAAACTAGATGTAAAGTTCAAAGGCGCCTATAAAGTAAGGGAGTATGGGAAGCTGCCAAGCGAAGCCAAGAAATGGGTAGAAGAAATAGAGAATGAGGTTGGAATTCCGGCCACGCTGCTAGGCACCGGCGAAGAAGCGATGGATATGATAGACAGGCGTGCCGAGCTTGTAGGATAATCAAGAGAGCTTCTCATAACTCTCAGAAAGCCCGCTGTTCGTAAGCCTCACGAATTTTGCATTTTTTCTGAGTTCTTCAAGATTGGCTGCCCCGCAATAGCTCATTCCTGACTTCAAACCTCCTATGAGCTGGTTTACTACCTCCTTCATGGAACCTTTATACACAACAGACGATTCAACCCCTTCAGGAACTATATCAAATATCTCCTGAGGATCCACCTCCTTTTTGTCTATCCTCTTCCTGCTTACATTTGCGCCGAAAGACGCCATGCCCCTGTAGCTTTTATGTTTTACGCCGTTCCTTATGGTAAAATATCCCGGGCTCTCATCAGTGCCTGCAAAAATGCTGCCGATCATTACCGAACCCGCGCCTGCAGCGAGAGCTTTTGTTATGTCCCCCGAAGCCTTTATGCCTCCGTCAGCTATTATCTCTATTCCATGCGCGTTGGAAGCTTCATAGCACTCGATTACCGCAGTAAGTTGCGGCATTCCTGCACCAGTAACTGTACGTGTTATGCATGCAGCTCCGGGGCCAATGCCTACCTTCACACCATCTGCTCCTGCAGCTATCAGATCTTCAGTTCCTTCCTTTGTTGCAACATTTCCTGCGATTATGGGTACATCTGTAGCCTTCTTTATATTTTTCAGCGCATCAAACACGCTTTCAGAATGGCCATGTGCAATGTCAAGAACAAGAAGATCGGTTTCAGCCTCTGCAAGCTTAGTAGCTCTTTCTATATAATCACCTTTTACCCCTATAGCTGCGCCTACGAGCAGCCTGCCTCTCCTGTCCTTGGCAGAATTCTCTGAGTGAATCATCTTGTAAATATCCTTTGAGGTTATCAGGCCCCTAACTATATTATTCCTGTCAACAAGCGGGAGCTTTTCCAAACGGTGCTTGTCGAGTATCTTTAGTGCTTCTTCATCGGTCATTCCCGGAGTGCCTACAATAAGCCTGGCTCTTGGGGTCATTGCCTTGGATATTTTTGTCTTGTCATCCTTCACAAACCTTATATCCCTGTCAGTCAGGATGCCAAGTAGCTTAAATGATTTATCCACTACAAGAAGGCTCATGATCCCCTTTTTTGCCATTTCATACCTGGCTTCTTCCACTGTTTTGTCAGGCCCTATACAGTAAGGATTGTCTATTATGTATGACTGCGCACGTTTTACCTTTCTGACCTCATTGGCTTCACTTTCAATATCCATAAACCTGTGTATTATGCCGATCCCGCCTAGCGTGGCCATGGCTATGGCCATAGTTGCCTCTGTAACCGTATCCATATTTGCGCTTATAAGAGGAAGGTTCAGCTTTATGCCTTTTGTCAGGTGCGTCGAAACATCCACTTTCCTTCTAGAATCTATAGAAGATTTTCTAGGAACCAGGAGCACATCCCCGTAACTCAGCGCATATTTTATCTCCTCCGTTTTCAATCAGACACCTATTTGCAACAGACCAGATACAATATTCAAGCCATTCAGCGCATGGCGATGGCAAAGATAAATCCTACATTAAAACTTAAGAATGGGCTATACGGCTGTAAGAAAGCAGGTATATGCGCTAAAGCGCATAAAATTGCAACAGATGCAAAGCATAAATTACTGCTCAGCATTATTCATATGCTCAAGGGCATGTGGTGTAACTTGGACAGCACGCCGGCTTCCGGAGCCGTAGGTTGCGGGTTCAAATCCCGTCATGCCCGACTTTTTAAAGTCGTCGGCATCGGACG
>JAJZLT010000034.1 GCA_021803245.1 Microcaldota archaeon | reverse complement strand
CGCTTCATATTCGCAATACGAGGCAGGCAACCTCGACAACATAGAATTCTTCTACCCTAACGATACAATAATACCTTCGTGGCTCGAGAGCGGCAACTCCAACACAGCGACAAACACAATCTACTGGGTAAAGCTAAGCAAGAGCATACCTGCAAATTCCAATACCATAATATACATGGGCTTCGCAGCTACATCGACTAACTTATTCAATACCGCAACTACAGGAGAAGCGCCTACTCTGGCTTCCTCCTATGCCCAGTACGACGATGGTGCAAGCGTTTTTAATAATTACTGGAACTTCTCAGGTACGGCTACTCCTTCCGGATGGACAAATTCAGGTGCAATAGTAGACAACGGAGTCACATTGCCATACACCAACGGAGGCGCAACGCAGAATTTCTACTATGCAAGCACATTTAATTACCCTATGATACTTGATATAAACGGCAGCCTCACATATGAAAGTGGCACAAGCGGAGGCTCTTACCCTGATTTTGGATTCTGGAGTACAGGATTAAATACGCCAAGAGCCGTATATGAAGTGGAAAGTAACCCTTCCGATAACTGGGCATTTACACAGATATCCGGGGTAGGACTACAAATAAATGTGTATAGCCAGAGCTTCGCGTCCAATGCAATTTATTCAATTTCTTACGCAAATACGTCAAATGTGACGTTCTCGGTAAATTATGCAAACAAAGAGGCAACAAATAAGTACATAGGCGCTTCGTATCAAGATATATTATTAACTAATTACGAAGGAGATGGCATAGTGCACGCCCAATGGATCCGCACCCGCGCCTATCCTCCAAACGGAGTAATGCCAAGCGCGAGCATTGGTGCGCCTTCCGGATTACCTCTTTCGGTTCAGGCAAGTAGTGAATACAGCAGCGTAATTCAAGGCACAAGCGACCAGCTAACAGGCGGAGGAGCAGGCGGCACAGCCCCCTACACATACCAATGGTACGAGGAAGCTCCCGGCTCAAGCTCCTATTCAGCGATTTCAGGCGCAACCTCAAACGCATACCTTCTCTCTACCTCTGCAAGCACAACACCCGGTACTTATAGCTTTGAGCTCAAAGCAACCGATTCTGCTTCAAGCACTGCAAACTCCCTTCCTGTCAACGTACTTGTAACATCTTCAGGAATACTCTATTATTTCCCAATAACAATATACAACAACCAGAACACCGCAACTGCCGCGCCCTTCCAGCAGATGCTCTCCATAGACAGCGCTTCATATTCGCAATACGAGGCAGGCAACCTCGACAACATAGAATTCTTCTACCCTAACGATACAATAATACCTTCGTGGCTCGAGAGCGGCAACTCCAACACTTCTTCTGGTACTGCCTACTGGCTGAAGTTAAACCAAGGAATAGCAGCAAATTCAAATGTATTAATATACATGGGCTTCGCTGCTACATCGACTGATCTGTTTAATGGCAATACGATAGGCGAGGAATATCAGCTCAGTTCCACTCCTGGTAAATATGACAATATTGGAAATGTAATGGATTCTGGGCTTGCCTACCAGATATACTACGATGCTTCAGGCGGATGCGATAATACCAATTACCAGAGCAATCTATATCAGGAAGGAATAGGAGTTGATGCAAATATACTCTCATGCGCCACTTTCTCATCACTTACCCCGCCGTTCAGCACCACACAAAACGGTACTACGGGAAATATCAATGGCGCCAACGAGCCATATGTAATAATCAACTATCAGGAAGGATACAGCGGTGGCGCGCCATATCCTAGCCCTCCAGTATCTAACAATGGCAATTCATGGCTGATAAAGGCAATAGGATTCGTAAACAGCAATGCGCCTGTGACTCTATACGGCGTCGGAGACGACGGAATCGCAATGGGCTATGCTGTAGGAAGCACCTCTTCAAATGGCGTTGATTGGCTGGGAGGCACATCAAATCCTAACAATCTGTTTAATGGATGGCATACTGAAGGCGCTACTACTTATTCCGGCACAATAAGCTCTTCTGGAGACTACGGCATAGAGATGGATTATTTTGAAGATGGAGGGGGAGCCTATACTGCAATGTATTCTAACGCGCTTGTCAACTACTTCCATCCTGCCTATCCGCCATATGGGATAATGCCTGGCGCAGCCTACAGTACGGCAACAGGGCCGTTAACTATAACGATAACGGCGCCTTATAACTCCTTATTCAGTACCCAGGGCGTAGAACTTACAGGCACTGCGGCAGGAGGCACACCTCCATACTCCTCTTACCAGTGGTACGAGGAGGCACCAGGATCAGGCTCCTACACTGCAATTTCCGGCGCAACATCAAACACATATGTTTTCACAACCAATTCCGCAATGCCGCTTGGCGCATATAGCTTCAAGCTTCAGGCAAGCGATTCCACTCCCTCTACTGCAACTTCTGCACCCTTCACAGTAAGCGTTTCCAACGGCCCGTCAGGCATGCAGTATCTCTTGCCCATAACAATATACAACAACCAGAACACCGCAACTGCCGCGCCCTTCCAGCAGATGCTCTCCATAGACAGCGCTTCATATTCGCAATACGAGGCAGGCAACCTCGACAACATAGAATTCTTCTACCCTAACGATACAATAATACCTTCGTGGCTCGAGAGCGGCAACTCCAACACAGCGACAAACACAATCTACTGGCTGAAGCTTAATAAAGGAATTGCAGCAGATTCTAACACCATCATTTACATGGGCTTCGCAGCTACATCAAATAATCTATTAAATACAGCTACTACCGGCGAAGCCCCGCAGCTCTCGCCAACCTACGCCGAATATGATGACGGCGCAAGCGTGTTCAACTATTATCAAAGATGGGGTGGTCTCTCTGCTCTTCCAACAAACTGGGAAACGATAGGAAACAGCGGCCAGACTCCAGTAGTAACATTCAATTCTATCTATACTAATATTGAACCTACTAGCACAGTGGCATGGCAAGGCGTAGCTCTTCCCAGCGCATATTATCCATCCAGTTTTAGTGCTGGAAACGTGATAGATATGTATGGAGAAATATATCAAGGAAGCACCGTAAACAGTCAACCAATAGTGGGGTTTGATGGGTGGTCTGGACCAGGCACCAACTTCGATACACTTATGTTTGGGGCGATGGGATACGGTCCGACCTTATCATCATCTCCAACTTACGGGATTGGTGTATCCGGATATTCTAATTGGGGTTCCACTGGGCTTACGGAAACAACAAATAATCAAGTCTATTCGCTTTCATACTTAAGTGCCGCATCGTTTGGTATGCAAGTGAATTACGCTAATCCAGTAATTGAAACGGTCGGAAGCCAAGCAAATCCAAACAATTATTTCCTGTTTGGTGTTGCATATATTGGCGATATTGCTAATGTATACTGGCTTCGCACCCGCGCCTACCCCCCAAGCGGTGTAATGCCAAGTGCGAGCTTCGGGAGCATTTCGTAGAAGTATATGGAAATAGCTGCTTCTTCCTCGCTTCGAATTTTTTAGTTGTACTGCCATATTCGCAGAATTTTCATTTAGCGTGTCAATACATGTGTGCATTACTTTTTCTTCCTTGGCTTTGCGCTGAAAAGCCTGACTATCTTCCTGAACTCTTCAGGAGAGTCAAAGTTGTAATATACGCTCGCAAACCTTATGTATGCAACGTGATCCAGCTTGAAGAGCTCCTTCACTATCATATTGCCTATCTCCCTGCTCTTTATCTCCGCCTTGCCTTTCGACCTTAGCTTCATCTCTATCCTGTCCACCACGCCGTCTATCGCTTCCCTGCTTACCTTTCGCTTCTCGCATGCCTTGAGCAGGCCGTTAAGTATCTTGTTCCTGTCAAAAGGCTCGCGGGTGCCGTCCTTTTTTATTACCGTTATCTCAATAAGATCCGTTTTCTCATATGTGGTGAAGCGCTTCCCGCACTCCCTGCATTCCCTTCTCCTCCTGATGCTCTTTCCATCTAGCACTTCCCTTGAGTCAACCACATCCGTATCCTTGCTGTTGCAATATGGGCATCTCATGCAAAGCCACTAATATGAAGTTGGTTCGGAAAGTATAATAAGCGGCTTAGTTCAAGGCCCGCAGAAGCCAATGCATTAAGGCAGCCTGCTGTGGCTGCATCTATGGGAAATGAACGGCTCTCTCTTTTGCTAGAGAAACTCATCGATCCTGCGCTGCCTTATGTACTTGAGTGTTTTCCAGTACTCCCTTAGCCTGCCGTTCAGTGTTCCATCGCCCAGGCTCTTCCGTATCGCCTCTATAGTATACTTGTCTGAAGGGTATCCTGACCCTATCTCTATTCCCAGGTCTTCTTCCATCTTTTCTATCTCTGCGTCCCTTGTCACTTTGGCTATTATGCTTGCGCCAGAGACTACCGGATAGCGCGAATCCGCCTTGTGCTCAGAGACCATCTTTATGGGCATGGCCTCCCTCTCCCTTCTCTCAGCCTTTATGCCCTTTACAAGCATCGGCTTCTTCGAGAAGAGGCTGACGCGCAGGCCGAATCTCTCAGAGATTACATCGGGCGAGTCAAGGAAGATGCAGCCTGGTTGCTTCTCAAGCGAGTCTATCAGCTTTGCGAAGTTCAGCGCCTCAAGCTCGTTTATCGAAACCTTATTCTTCATGGCCTCGTTTATCTCCGCGCTCTCTATCTTGTAGACCTTTACCTCATCTGCTATGGAATAGATTTCATCATAAAGGAAGCTGCGCTTTTTCCTTGTCAGCATCTTTGAGTCCCTTACTCCTATCCTTGCAAGCTTTGCCTCCTTGCCCTTGCTGATGCTGACAATGCTTACGACTATGGGGCCAAGTACTGCCCCCCTCCCTGCCTCATCGCCTCCAGCAATGATTATAGGGATCACCTAAACCATGTTTCTTCGGTCTACAACAATAAAATCGTTTACTGCCATTACGCTTGTGTAAGGTACGCTGAGTTTACCGCTCTTCAGGCTCAGCTTGCTGACATATTCGCTGTCAACATTCGGCTCTATGATGAGCGTGCTAAGCTTCCCACTGTTCTCACTTACCTCCGCATCGACGAACTTTCCGAGATCAAATCCGTCAGAGGTAACTACCTCCTTGCCTACAAGCTGTTCAGCTATTACATATTTCACCATTCCGGTCACCATTTCAAATAAATACTAAGATATTCTAGGCATACATATTTATTAAACTTCCTAAGTTACGAGGAATAACCTATTACCTGCGTTTACTGCGCATCCGCCTGAATTGCCGCTCTTTTTCATTGCAGAATACCCTGC
This sequence comes from Microcaldota archaeon, assembly GCA_021803245.1. Taxonomy (GTDB): domain Archaea; phylum Micrarchaeota; class Micrarchaeia; order Micrarchaeales; family CABMGC01; genus JAJZND01. Next base: position 10,091 of record JAJZLT010000034.1, on the reverse strand, counting down.
CTATGCGAGAATGCGGCGCGCTGCTATACCCCTGCAACACCTATGAAAAAATCCCCGGCACCGTAGAAGGTCCTTGCACCCATTTCCATCTCTATTAAATTGCATGAGAAGACTATGCCGCCTTTTCCTACAATATTCTTTTTCTCCCATGGCATCTCCGGCTCCAGCAGCGGCACCGGGGATCTCCAGAGCTGATCTTTAAGCTTGTAGTCGAAGAGCGCACCTCCGAGCCTGTAGACATTGCCGCGATCCGAAGCGTGATAAAGGATGAACCACGCCTTATCGCCATCCCCAATTTTTATCAATACCGGAGGCGCAGCCGCTCCAACTCTTCCGGTCTCCCAGCGTTCTCTGGGCTCTATGAAAGATCTCGCTTCAGCTGTCCATGGCCCGCCCAGGTCATCAGCTGCTGAAAGGCCTATGCTCTGCGGCTCAGCAGCCGGCGTGCCCTGCCTGGGTGTAGGCCGCGTCATCATAACATATTTGCCCTCTATCCTCTCAGGAAAGAGCACCCCATTCTTATTGTTCTCATTACCTCCCCCTATGCCTCCTACCCTGCTGAATTTTTCATCAGAGAGCGCATATATGCCTATTCTCCAGGAGCCTTCTGAGAGATTGGCCTCAGTGCACGTCATTATAATGCTGCCTTCGATCCTGGTCAGGCGAGGATCCTCAAGCTGCACATGATCCGAAGGGTTCTGCAATACCCTGCCGGTCCTCTCCCAGCTCATGCCGCCGGTACTGCTTGCAGCTGCCTTGAGATGGGAAACTCCGTCGCATCCATCAGCACGGTAGAGCATGAAGAGCTCCGAGCCTTTTCCATCAAGCCTGATAACCCCTGGATTGAAGACGCCACGCTCCTCGTCCCTGCCCATAGGCCTGAGCACCGGCTTCTCCGAAAGCCTCCTGAAAGCTTCCCGCTGCAGTACAATTCTATCTAGCCAGCTTCCATGCCCATGCTGTGAAGTAGCCTGCCGCAGTGCCGCAGCCATTCCATCAGAGATATTAGAATATGCGGATGTTTATTATACCTTTTCTAAAAATTCATTTAGCCTTGGCTCAGATGCCTGCAAGTCGGCATATGTCTCAGGCAAAACAAGAAAGGATTTATAATAAGCCGGTGATAAAGATATTGTGATTAGTGTGCCTGATTCTACAAGTCCGTTGCTTTTCAAGGATAAGCAGTCCAGGCTCCTTCTGGCGCTTAATGGCAATTCCAAGGAGTGGTACATCTCGGATCTTGCGCGTGAGACAGGAGTAACCTACATCCACGCTACAAAATTCATAGCCAGATGCGAAGAAGCAGGGATTATAGAATCAGAGAAGCATGGACGACTCAAGCGCATCTTCCTTACTGAGAAGGGAAAGAGCGTAGCAGCAAGCATACTGAGCATAATGGGCAAGATAAGCGAAGGAACTGCGCAGCAGCAGGCCAAGCAGGCTCCGGCCCAGAAGCAGCAGCAGACAGCCCAGCCTGCAGAGAAGCAGTAAGCTATACTACTTCTATGACTGCCCTCTTCGTCATTGAGTTCTCTACCAATTCATAATCGCGGTAGTGGACATAAGCGGTAAGGTTGATGGTGTACTCTCCAGCATCTGTGCCTACATCGCTGAAGATCTCGATCTTTGCCTCCTTCTCCTCATTGGCAGCTATTTCGCCAAGCTTGACGTCTTTCGCCTTTGACATGCCTACATTGTCAAAGCCAAGCTGCTTAGGAAGCTGGACTGAGACCGAGCCCATCACCGGCGTCTTGCTGAGGTTTTTCAGGTTTATCATGAGTGTAGATGAGCTTCTCTGCCTTGCCTTAAGCTTGTAAGGAACAAACTGCGTCTTTATCATGTAAGGCATTACCCTTACCGTTTCACTTGGTGCGCCCTTTCTGCCGAACAAATTCATTAATCCCATATGATCGCCTATCCTTCTACGTTAATCAGCTTTAAAAATACCCCTCCCGCCCAGCTGTTCTTCCACTAAACGCTGCCGTGCAGGCTCTGCCTGGGCATAAGTTTAAAAAAGCAGACCCTCTGCTTTAAATATCTGGAGATGCACCTTCTTTCTTAGTGGGCAATCGGGAGGGGATGGGATGAATAAGAAACCGGCTTGTTAGTGTAGAGAGCAAGTTTTATAATTTATCCCATCTCATAAATCACCTAGACAAGGTAAGACAAGGCGGTCTGGGGAGCTATTAACCAACACCTTTGGTTGCCTCTGTGGGATCAGAGTGGCAGCAAACGAGTATGCTATATCAAAGCTTCATACCGGCGTTAAAGGCCTAGATGAGCTGCTCTATGGCGGAGTGCCTGAAGGCAGCCAGATCCTGCTGGCCGGAGACTCGGGCTCGGGAAAAACACTCCTCTCATTTGAGATAGCATATAATCTGGCCAAATCCGGCAAAAATACGGTTTACATTACCATAGACCAGAGCATAAATTCACTTATGAAGAATGTAGCCAATGCGTTCACAGGCATGCGTGATATCGATGAGCTAAGAAGCAGCAAAAAACTAAGCATAATAGAGAAGGAGATAGATACTGCCTTCAAGAGCAGGGAGAACCTCCTCATGTTCATAGCAGACGCCATAAAAATGACTGAAGCCAACAGCTCAAAGGTACTCTTCCTTGACTCGCTGAGCCTCTTCAGGTCGCTGATGGAAAATGACCGCGCATTCACCAGCTCAATGAACTATATCTCCGAAAGCTTCAGCAACGTAGGCCTCACGACTTTCATGATAATGGAAGACTCAATGAATGAGCTGGACAGGGTGCCAGGGCTTCTAGAGGAATCGATGTTCGACGGAATAATAAGGCTTACCAAGAAGACAGGGCAGACCTCTCCGATGCGGCACTTTGCTACCATAGTGAAGATGCGCTATTCAAGATACCTGCCAAATTCTGTGCCCTTTGAGATAACCTCCTCTGGAATCGTCATAAGAAGCCCGCAGGGAATGTTATAACGTGATTCAGTCATCTTTGCCCTTTCATGGAAGAATACAAGCGTTATTGCTTGGTAATTACAACGTCAAACTCCTAAATCTCCAGAGCCATATCTCACAAAAGGTTTAAATACATTCTTATTGATACTATACCAAAACCAAGTTAAAGGTCGACTAGTATGAAGAATACAAAAGCGCAAAGCGCCATGGAATATTTGATGACATACGGATGGGCAATACTGATAATAGTGGTAGTTCTCGCTGTGTTGTTTTCGTTGGGTCTCTTCAACGGCTCAAAGATAGTTGGAACGACATGCAGGACGTCTTCAGAGTACATCTGCCAGGGAGTCTCTTATGCCGGCGGAACGCTTTCGCTTACAATCGGGCAGTCTTCAGGTATTGACTGGCAATCTTACATGATTGCATACGTGCCTTCAAGCTTTACCTCTACGGCCAGCACTGGCATACCCTCAGTATTAACAACAGGAAACTGGATAACCCCGAATGTTGATGGCAACTATCTTGCAAGCGGAGTTACAGAGGCGTTGACCTTGTCGGTAGGGCCTTCGGGCACGGACCAGGCGGCTCCATCATTGGCAGCAGGACAGACAACATCCGGAACGCTGTGGGTATGCTATAGCACAACATCCACAACAGCTGCAGATGCAGCTAACTGCGAAAGTGGTACTAGCGTTTCATACGCAAGCCTGGCTACTCTTAGCGCAGTAGGATCATAATCGCTGTAAAGAAAATAAGCATTGAAAAGGGCTCTGCCCTTTTCCTTTATTTTTCTCTTCCTTTCTTTATTTCTCATGTGGCCTGAGCTTATCCTGAATGCCCTTTTTTCCTACTTTTTCAAAACAAGTTATTCCCGCTCAGCTACTCTCTCCCTGCCCTCATGCATGAACTCAAGCGCTTTCATAAGCTCATTCGCGCTCAGCAGCGGTTTCCTTAGCCTCTCGGTGTCGTCTATTGCTATTCTTGGGCATGCTGTATTCACAAATGCGTCAAACTCGCGCATGTTGTTCAGCGAATCAAAGTCTATGTTATTTGAGACAAGAATTGCTGCTTCAAGGCCGCTGGCCTCTATCTTATTCTTCAATATCTTTGCAAGGTTGAGGTTATACTGCCCGTTCTTTGTGCTTACTATTATCCCAAACCTCCTTGCGCCTACTGATGCTGCAATCCTGCCGTTGCTCTTTTTCCTGTATGACTCCCTGTAATGGTCTATAAATTCTATATTGCCGTGGAATGGGTCTATAACCAGAAAAGGCTTGCTCGTGTTCAGGAGAGCGCCAAGCGGGTGGAAGATGCCTCCGCCGAAGTACACGTGCGCATCCACACTCCTGTCTATGCTGGCCGCGCTTCCTATGTCACAGCCAAGTATCTGTCCGTTTTTCTTTGCAAATCCATACGGCTTGCCTATCACTATCTCCTTTCCGTTCTTCTCGTAGAACTTCCTTATCTCGTCAAGCTGATGGATATGCTGTATTGTTGTAACAAGCCCTATTTTCCTGAAGCTCTCCAGCACAGGCAGCGATCTCTCAAGTATCGAGAGAGGCGCATCTATCTTGTAGTCCACATATTCTACATTGAAGTCAATGTGGTGGAACTCTGCATGCCCGAAATGTACTATCTTCTCAGCGCCTATCCTCTTTGCTTCGTCAATTGCAAGGTCGCACGCACCGTAGGTCGGCGAAGCAGAAATGAAGACTTCATTACCATCGCTCTCCAACTTCCTTGCATGCTCTAAGGCCTTCTGCTTGAGGCCTTCAGGAAACTGCAGCAATATTTTCATTCTTAACACTGGGAATAGTAGATATTACTGTAATAGGCATATTCTGGTATAAATATCTTGCAGCTGGCCTTTGCCTGCAGAGTAAAGCCATGCAGCTCAGCTTCATGAAGCAGCATTTCAGGAACCGCCCTGTCTAAGCAATTTCTTCATGGCATCCACGCTAGTGCCGTAACTGTACCACGACATTGCAGGATTGCCGATAGCAACCGCTATACTTCCATCGCCTCTCCTGCTGCTCTGCAAATCTGTTACTGACTCGCCAGTGCTGTAAGCCCGGGTATATCCTGCGATAGAGGCGGATTGCACTTCAGTATACGGCATCATCCCTTTTTCTGTCCCGTAATACATTCCAATAGCCGTGTCCATCGAAGAGAAGGCCGAAACCCCGCCTCCCCCTGGCCCTGCGAAGACAAAGGCGGTATACACTCTTCCAAAGTCATATCTTGCCCGGCCGCTTTTGCCTGATGTGAAGAAGCCCTCGCCGGTATGCGGCATGTCTATGCTCAGCCTGTCAAACGTGACAGGCGCTGAAGCGCCAATCCCATACTGGAAGTTGATTGTGCCATCGGCTATCTTCTCAAGCAATGACAATTTCATAGGAAGCGAGTAGGTTAGCGGAATAATTGTGCCATGTATGTAATAATAAGTGCCCTTGCTTGCAGGGAACTTTCCGCCATTCTTTCCAGACATGCTGTTGTATTCATAAGCCATGCCTGGCCTGGCGGGATCCGAAGAGCCTTCTGTCCATGCATCGTCAATGAAGTAGAGTGCATGTGACGATGTATCAAACACGGCCATATCCTGGATCCAGTAGAAGTACCATGTGCTTCCATTCCTTACGAAGAATTGGCCGTTTAGCTGAAGGCTTGCGCTTTGGGCAGGCCATTCCACTTTCAACTTGCTGCTCGAATACTCGCCAGAAACCGACATCGAGCGGATATAAGCAATGCCCTCAATCGAGTCTGATAAGACTGGCACAGTATCAGCTCCAAGCGGCTGAAGTCTGCCGTCAGGCGCCAGAACGCACCTGCCTACAGGCTCATTGCAGAGCGAGCCCACATATTTTGCATTTGAGTTTATGGCGTTGCCGAAGCTGACAATCCCTGCCGGATATGGCTTATACGCTGCGCCTTTTTCCAGCACTGCCGCCTGCGCCACAGGACCCGCAGCACCCGCATATAGCGCACCGGCAAGCAGGACAGAGCCTGCCGCCTGCATATATTTTCTCATATGCCGCACATCATTGAACCTGCCAATGCAATTGTACAATAAAAACAAGGCAGGAGTATCTGCAACTCCAATCGCAATGTAACTGTAAGAATCACGCTGCTGCTTTCTGCTCAACCGCTCTGGCAATAGGCTTAGAAACTATCGAATAAGTGCCGGAAAGCTTTGATGCTGCGCGCCTTAAAGCCTCCCTCACATGCGCTTTGTTGCTGGCCATTGTCCTTACGAGTATTACTGGCTGGCCCTCCTTTATCCTTGCAGCAATGGAAACAGGCTTGCCAAATGACATAGACATGCCCTGTGAAAGACGGTCTGCACCAGCTCCTGTAGCCCTCTTTTTCTCCCTTATTACATTATGCGGGTAAGTGAGTATCTGCATGAAGAAACCCTGGGCAAGCTCATTCTCAAGATACCTGTTTGCCACGAGCCTCGCGGATTCCAGTGCATTAGACCTGAGCTGTATGTACTGGTCTGAGCAGAGGAGGAACTCGGTATCGTAAGTGTTTCTGTTCAATCCCATCCTAAAGATAAGAAGGCTTGTATGCGGCAGTGCCTTAACATAATTCTTTCTCGGCTTCTTAACGGAATACCTGCTCCATGACTGGCTGGAAAGCGACCTCATAGTTCTGGAGGGCCTGAGTTTCATAAATAGCACCTATATAATTGCAGATAGAATTTATGCAAAGCAGGTATAAAAGCTTTTGCCATAAGCAGTCTCAAACCAGGTTAGCTTGAAGCGCATCGCCAGAGGCTCTATGCTCCTTTATTTTCGGCATAGCTTCTCCAGGTTTTTAGTTGACGTTATCCTCTGATTGTTCTGAATCATGCTGTCTGCGCTCCTGCAGTAGCATTCAGCCTTGCCTTGGGCCTTGATTTACCCTCTTTCATTGAGTAAAATTCCTCTAGTTTATCCGCTACCTTGTCTATGAAAGATGCTGCTTCCCTGAAAGATTCTTTCTCGAAGAAAGCAACAGCACCGACCTCAATGTAACCTTTTGCGTTTGTCTTTACGTAGAATCCTGCATTATACCCTATCGCCATATCTCCATCTCTACGCAGGTCGTTTTCCCACCCTGCAGGTACCCATCTATTCTCAGGCTGGTGCATGCTCTGTGCAACATTCAGGCTCCATAAGATGGTCAGCGCCTCGTGTATTACTTCAAAGGCATCATTCCTGTTCATCAATTCTGCCATTGGTAATCTGACCCGCGCAGCGTATTCATACATTTCACATGCTTCGTTCCAGCATGCAATCCTTTTCGGCACGGCTTCGGCTATAATACTGCTGTCTGGAGGCCTGCCAAGCATCTTCCACGCCTTTTCCTCATTGGCAGCGAGCTTCGGATCTGCTGCGCTCCTGAAGAGCGCCAAATCCTTCCTCTGCACTTCCGGGCTCCTGTTTCTGAAGACGCTCTCCACCTTTAAATACAGATCAAGTTCCCGGAATGCGCCAGCGCCCATCTCGCCCGCCATAGAAGCTTCGCGGCGTGCTATCTTGAGATACTTCAATGCTGTTTTCCCGTCTGACGAACTGAATGCCACTTCACGCGCAAGATCCGAGACCTTGGCGTGGATACCGGCAACACTTCTTCCATCTGCAGCAGATCTCGCTGCCTTCCCCTGGTAGTACTTTATCTCTCCGGTAACGTGCCTTAACTGCATCCACTTTTCTCTCTCCATCAAACCTCCATTGCTAATATCAATACATAGTATTAAATTCGCTTTGTATGGCTGGCGAAAGGCGCATGCATAGAGAGAGCCTCGAGAGCGGCAACATGGGATGTGCATGCTGCCTATGTTTTTCAGTTACCTGCCTTCCAGATTACCTTCCCTATTATCTTTGCAGGATCCAAGGCTCCGAAATTCCTGCTGTCCTCGCTATTTTCCGTATTGTCCCCAATGACAAAATACCTGCCATACTCTATCCTGTTTATCCGCTTTATAAGCATGATATCCTTGGTAGGGTGCCTTAACACAACCACGTCGCCCTCAGAGTACTTCTTAGACCAAACATTTGCAAGCACGTAGTCGCCCTCTGAGATGTTTGGCTCCATGCTGTGGTCCCCTACCTTGAAGATCTTTAGCGGGAAGTTTGCCATGCTATCATTAGCTGCCCGGTCATACCTTCGGGTATACAAAAGTGCGCTCAGTAGGGTAGAAAGACTTCACGCGGATAGTTTCTATTTTCTTTGTCTTCCAGAATGCCTCGGCAAACTTCTGCACGCTTTCCAGAAGCGCTTCAGCATCCTTTATGTCTGTGCTCTGCTTCGCCTTTCCTGCAAGCTTGAGCGTGTTCCAGACAAGCTCGTTAAGTTCGGGGTTCGCCTTGGCGTGCTCCGGCTTCATGTAGTCTCCCCATATTACCGCAACTTCGTGCTTGCAGATTTCCGCATGCTCCTCCTTTACCTTCACATATCTTATCATCTTATTTCTCGTCTCAGGGCTTGCGCCGTCCGCCTTGGAGAGATCCGCTATTAACATGTCCATCCTAACAACAGTATGCGCTGCAAGCTGTGCAGCATGCGGATCGTATATGCCGCATGGTATGTCGCAGTGTGCATATGCTACTTCGAAACCGAGGAGCCTGTCCATTTTGCCCAGTATCTTTTTGGATATTCCCATCATTAACACCTCTTATCTATTGCAGTTTAATACTTATATAACTTTGTTTTGTCATCGTAAACAAAGCGGCTTTCATCTCCCTGCAAAACGCAGCAGCTCGGTAGAGGTGCTCTCCATCTGTATCCTTGCCATATCCTGCTTCTTCCTCAGATCCGGAGTTATAGAATCTGAAAAACGCATATGCCTTGTGGAATCGTAGATCTCCGCCATTATTTCATAGTACTCCCTTGCTTTCTCCACATCCGCCTTCCTCAGGCACTCAAACGCCTCGCGCTTCAGTTCACCAACCACATCGAGCATGCCGAGAAGGTAAGCAGCATCGCTTTCACCCATTTCCCTCTGGGCAGGCACCTTGCCTTTTACTACTATATTGTAAACGATGTACGCTTCAACATACTCCTGGTGCGCTTGGAGAGTGTAATACTCATTGCCTTTCTCAGTCTTGCCCAAAAGGTCAAGCTTCTTCTTCGCCTCACGCAAGAGAAGTTCTGCCTCCCTTATCTTGCCAGCATGAACATGTGTTATGGATTTCCCGCATATTCTTATCACTTCAAGAGTAGAGGAATAGATATGATCGCGGGCCTCCTGCATGCGTATCAGCCTGCCCTCTATCTCATCCATCGGTTCCAGGGTCAGGGACTCACCTGACTACCGGCTTTTCCGCACCAATCATCTTTAGCCTGGCAGCATGGAAAAGATACTGCTGCGCATAGCCTGCATAAGGCCCCCAGTTCTCCTCAGCCATCTCATGTATGTGCCGTATGCTTGTCCTTTTCCCGTTGAAATAGAGCTGCTCCATAGTCCTCTTTATCCACGTATCTATCGGGAAAGCTTCAAATTTTCCATAGCCATACAAAAGTATGCAGTCGGCCACCTTGTCTCCAACTCCGTCAAGCTGCAGAAGCTGCTCCTTCGCCTCGCCATACTTCTTGTTCCTGAGCCTGGAAAGGTCAAACGAGTATGCGCATTCCTCAGCAACCGATTTAAGGTACTTGGCCCTGAAGCCAGCCCCGCTTCTTGCCAGTTCGCTTATGCTCATCCTCGAAACCGCTTCTGGCGATGGGAAGATGCTTGCTTCTCCCTCTTCGGTCTCCACACCATAATCATTCTTGCTGATCATAGACTTAACTATGCCCCTAATTCTCTTTATGTTGTTGAACTGGGAAGTCACGAAGCATAATGTTGCTTCCCAAGGCTCATTGCCTGTAATGCGCATTCCACGCAGGCTCTTTATCGCCTTCCCCATGTGCATATCTGTGTTTATACTGGCATAGATGCTTTCCATCCTGTGATCCAGTCCAAGCCTGCAGACAATCTCCTGCTCTGCCTCTTTATCCGTGTAATTGCCTGTGTAATCATAAGATATGCTCGAGATGCCATTCTTTCCTTTAGCGCATGTGATGCTTATCGCACCCTGCTGGGTCACGTAACCGAGAGTTTCGACGTTATCCTTTCTGGAGTAATCGCCATAAAATGTGAGCGGCTGACCGCTTTCAAAACTAAGCTTCAGG
>JAJZLT010000035.1 GCA_021803245.1 Microcaldota archaeon | reverse complement strand
GCTTCTCTATGAGATCTTCTTCCTCTTTCTGGTGCAATTTTATTATATTTACGTCTCTGCCCAGCGCGCGGATCCTTGCCCTTAGTTCTGAAACCCGTTGTTTATAATCCGCACTTAGAGATACGCGGCTTGGCTTTCCTGAATTTGAGGAGAATGCGTCTGAGATGCTCTTCAGTGTGTCTCTGCCTAATACTCCCTGTTGTATGCACAGCACTATGCCCAGCACTGTTAAAATAAGCACATTTGCATTATACAAAGCCGCAGAAAACGTGAATGCGTGTATGTATTGTATAAGGTATGATTCAGCCCAGGTAAGCGCAGGCGGAAAGATCATCCCGAATATGAAGCCGATTACAGTTATCTCGAATAGGTTGAGCTTTGTCTTTCTTAGAAGTGCGAACGCTAGGAAGAAACCTGGAACTATTATGGATAAAAACGCAACTATAATTGGAGTTATACTCATATGACCAGCAGTAACTCTTATGTGAAAATACCAAAATTGGATAGGAATAAGTAGGTTAAGAACAAATATATATCTTATGCGACAGTTTGCTTATGTGGTACTGTGAAAGGCTTGGTCTCGGTTATAGGCGCAGGCACTGCTGGCCTTATTGCTGCCAGAGAGCTCTCTTTAAGAGGCATCGAGACCAGTGTGCATGACCAGAAAGAGATTCCTGGAAGACCTGCATCGGCATCAGGCATCTTTTCTATAGGCGGCATAAATAACTTGGGGATTAACTATAGGAAATCTTTGACCAATACGCTCTACGGAGCGAGATTCCATGCAGGAAAAGAGGCCATGGAGGTCCGCTCTAAGGAACCTCAGGCGTATGTGCTGGACAGGGAGGAGCTGAACAGCATCTGCATTGATGAGGCTGAGGATGCTGGCGCAGCAATAAACTTAGGAAGAAGGGTTGCAGGAAATGAACTTGGAAAAATGTCTGAAGGAGGCATAGTCATAGGAGCTGATGGAGCGGCTTCCGCTGTTGCCAGCTATTTCAAGATGGGCAGCATTGATGAATTTATATTGACATACAAAGCCGAGTACAGAACTCGGATAGACGATGCGGGGATGGTTGATCTATTCTTTGACGGAAATTATGCTCCGGGCTTTTTCGGATGGCTCTGCCCCAATAGCGATTCGGTAATGGAAGTGGGCATCGGCGTGAGCATGCGGAATGGCAATGCAAAGGCGTATTTTGACAAATTTGCAGGCAGCGAAAGGGTAAGGAAGGTTCTTGGAAACGCGGAATTTCTGAGGGGCGGTGCAAGCATGATACCCATCAGATTAAGGAAGAGGATATTTGATGAAGAAAGGAATGTCGTGCTTGTAGGAGACGCCGCAGGGCAGGTAAAGCCTTCTACAGGAGGAGGCATCGTCTTCGGCGGAAATGCTGCGAAAATGGCAGCGGACGCTGTTGCCAACAGAATCTTCAGAGGCGGAAGCCTTGAACAGTACGCTAAAAGCTATAAGAAAAAGTATATGGTCGATACAAAGCTGCATGGGCTTGCAAGGAGCATATATACCAGAGACGGCATCCTTGGAATGGAAGGTATGCTCAAGATCATGAAGACCCTGCGCATGGAGAAGTTCCTTGCCGAATATGGAGATATGGACATGCCAAGCGTCGTGCCAAAGAGGTTTCTGCTCAGTGTGTTTGGCAAGGCATAGGCTTAGACAGCCTTTTTGACGGGATCCGATTTTCTGCCAAGCGTGCCTCTTTTATAAGACAGATACATCAATGCTGATGTTACGAGCAGCCAGGAGTAGACAAAGCCATTTATAAGCAACAGGATAAACACGGAGATGGCAAATATGGCTATAGAAGCAGCGGTTGGGAATAGAAATATTGTTTTGCTTCCCAAGGCACCCATGATGTTGCCTATTATTGTGGATGCTAAGAAGGAGATTATTCCAACAACTACGAAGATTGCGAATATGCCTGCCTTGTCTTTCCTGGTTATGTTGTAGCTAATCCTGAGCGCAGCAATACCCGATTTATTTTCCGCCATTACCGCAGGCATTGCGAGATACAGGAGTATAGCTGCAAGAACTGCGTATGCTATGGCAATTACTGCACTTATCAGGAGGAACAATGCCAATACTGTGCTATTTATTCCGGCTAAAAGTATGATTACTAGAAGTATGACTACCGCCAATGCGCCAAGAATCTCTATTACAGATACGAGGAAGTTCGTCCATACAAGCTTAACATATCTTGATTTGGCCTTATCGAAGGCCTCATTGAGCGAGATATACTTTCTTGAAGCAGACTGGAAGCCTGCTTCGATGATCATGCCTACAAACATAGGCTGGATGAACAATGCTATAACGAGAAGGAGAACGGCTGCCAATATTCCAGATAGCACTAGTTCAGCGCCTACCTTTGCAACACCCGGAGTAAACGAATTTGTGTTCGCTATATTTACAATGGTTGCTTTGTTGCTTAAGAAAGTCAATAGCAGGGGAGAGGCGGAAGCGAAGCTGAGCGCTGACAGAATGAGGTATACAAGGATTACCTTTGGATTATCCTTTACAACAGAGAAACCATTTAATAAGACATCTACAGCATCCATTGAATTAGATTCTTAAATGTCAAACAATAAATAAGTTAGGTCAGGATGTGGATTATGGAAAGCGTGAAGATTCTTCATGAAAATGGCAGGTTTTATACCGGCACGCCGCATGGCGATGCAGAGCTGCTATACGATAATAAGGAGGTAGGGGTCATGAATATTTACCATACGTTTGTGCCTGACGAGGAACGCGGCATGGGCCTGGCAGGAAAACTTGCCAAGGCTGCCTTCGAATACGCGCGGGAAAGGGGGCTGAAAGTAAGACCAAGCTGCCCTTACATAGAATATTATATTGAGAAGCACCCGGAGGTTAAGGATTATACTGTGGATTCTACTGGTCCCCTTCCTCGTATATGTCCAGTAGCTGGCCCTGGCCGAGGCCCATAGGGAATTCATCAAATTTTACTACGACAAACGGGTCTTCTATTGCAACTATTTTTCCGGGCCATGACCTGTCGTTCTTGTCAAGATACCTGATTTTCCTTCCTACAAGTGACTCAAGGTCCACATCACCAGAAGGCGTTGCCAGAAGGTTGTCCTTATTCAGCGAGGTGACTATTGCACTTATTATGTAAACACCTTGGTTAAGATTATCTATTCTCTACATAGTTATATAGATTATTCCGCACCGAACCTGCAACCGGATTTAAAGCGCACTTCTTTTTACAGCTTCGCGCAATGGCATCTGCAGCAACTGATATTTACAAGCATTCTGCGCTTTATGCCAGGGATACCCCATATAGGCATAAATAGGTATTCCAAGTTAAACCATCCCTATGGAGTTCAAAAAGGTTCTGGGCTTTTGGGATATCTTCTGGCTTGGAATAGGGGGCATGGTTGGAGTTGCCATACTAACGTTCCCTGCTGAGACTTATCAGATGGCAGGGGCATCAAGCATAATATCATGGATACTGGCAGGTGTCTTTTCCTTGTTCATGGCTTTCATTTACGCGGAGATGGTAACTGCATTCCCGACCTCTGGCGCATTGGTAAGATTCCCATACGAGGCATTCGGGAAGAACAGGCTTTCAAGATATCTTGCCTTCCTTGAGGGCACAGGCTATTACATAGGCACAGTATTCGGAATTGTCATATCTGCAATAATACTTGGCGAATATATCGCGCCCCAACTTGGCAGCGGAATAGGCCAGATAGCAGTGGCTGAGGCAGCATTGCTTGTAGTAGGCATAATAAATATATTCGGAGTAAGGATAACTAGCAGGGTGAACCTGGCGATGAGCGTGGTATTCATGGCGCTCTTTGCCGCAGTCATTGTTCTAGCACTGCTTCACGGAAGTATCTCTCACCTGATGCCCTTTGTTTCAGGCAGCGGAAAATGGCTTGGAATAGCCAATGCGATACCAATAGCAATACTGGCCTACGGAGCATGGACTGCACTTATAACGATACCTGAAGAGACTGCAAAGGTTAAGGAGATACCGAAGGCTGTGCTTTGGTCCATAGTAGTTGTAACTATATTCTACACCCTTCTGGTGCTCGGTGTATACATGAATGTAAGCGCCAAGAGCCTGAACAGCGCATCAAATTACTATCCTGTTTATCAGCTTGTTTCTCTTTTCAACAATCCTGCATTACTTATTGTTTTCGAGGCGGGCGCGGTGCTTTCGATAGTAGCAGTCATGCTCGTAATGGTGCTCTCTAATGCCAGGATACTATACGCGCTTACGCGCATGGACTTTCTTCCAAAATCAATGAACAGGATGAGCAAAAATGCCATACCCATATATGCCACTCTCCTCTCATTCCTGATTCCAATGGTTCTCTCTATTTTCCCTAATCAATACTACCAGTACATAGTCATAGGCGCAATAATAGGGACAGGCCTTCCGCGTATAATCGACCTGCTTTCTTATTTGAAGATCAGAAACGCAAAAACATACAGGCCCGCGTATAGGGTAAGATTCGGCCTTCTGGTCGCGATTATTGCATTTGCAGGACTTGTAATATCAGAACTTTCGCTTGGAATAAGCGATGTTACGTGGTCAGTATTGGCATTTGCAATCTTGACTGGAATGTTCTTGCTGATTGAAAAGCGCAGAAAATAGTATTAGTTGAATTTTACAGTTACCTGCACTGGTGATCCGTCCTTAAGGCTCAGCTGCCTTCTCAGATTGGACTGTGAAATAAGCTCTACCACGTCCTTATGCATGGATTTTTCAGGTATTATGAGTACGCATGCAATGCCCAGGATCTCAGCATTATAGCAGAGCACACCTCCGAATTCGCGGCCTTCTTTTTTGAAGCCTTTTACGAAAATGCTCTTCCTTCTCCTGAGCGCGTCTGCCATTAAGATGTACCTGCCAGATAGCTTGATATTGAATGTGCCCGGATAAGGATCGAAACCCAATTTGCTTATGAATTGCCTCCTGTAGTTAGGCTGTGACATAAAGAATCTGGCTCTGCCCATGCCAGAGCTTACCTTGCCTTTAAGTGTGACCTCTTTATTTATAGACATTATTCTTACCTGTGCTGGTTGTTACTGGATGCCTACATTGCCAGACTGTTTCATTTGAACCTGAAAATTATTAGCTTGTTCTTTTGAATGGCTCCAGAAGCGCATATGAAGGTTTTTGCTCATAAATCCCGCCATAGGCCCATTTATTGAGCAATTTAATACTTCTATTGCATACTCCCGATACAATATACAAAGACAGGCTGTCAAAATCTGCGACAAAGAAAGGCAAATAGCCAGGTTTTGATTTGGCTTCCTGAAGATTCTGCTTTTTTATCAGGTTGCCAGGAGCAGAAGTTCAGACCCTAGGTTTATAGCGCTTTGTACTTTACGACGCATAACTTTTTATTTAAGATTCCCATAATAGCATGGATGCAATGCTGGACAAGGTTGTTACTGTATTGGCAAGGCCAAACATGGCGCTTGTAAAATATTGGGGGAAGAGAAGGCTCGGGGAAGATTGCGGAGATCCTAAGCTGAATCTGCCGCTAAATTCCTCTTTTAGCATTACCTTAGATGCAGGGCATGAGCTATTTACAAAGACAAGCATTGTCTTCTCAGAAAGATTTGAGAGAGACACATTTTATCTGGATGGAAAATTGCAGGATATGGACAACCCCGAACTCAGCGAGAGGTTCCTTACGATTGAAAAGATAAGGGAGCTTGCTGGTGTGAAAACTAAGGCGCTTATTGTCTCTGTAAATTATTTCCCAACTGCCAGCGGATTGGCATCGAGCGCATCCGGCCTTGCCGCTCTGGTCTTTGCTGCTGCGAAGGCTCTTGATGTAAAAACCAGCCAGGAGAAGCTCTCTGAAATTGCGAGGATCGGGAGCGGCAGCGCGTGCAGGAGCATGTTTGGCGGGTTCGTTGTTTGGGAGAGGGGCAGATCGCCGGACGGTACAGACTCTGTCGCAAGACAGGCGTTCGGAGAGGATTATTGGAGAGACCTATCAGTAATGGTCTGCATGACTTCGCAAAAAAAGAAGAAGATTTCAAGCAGGGCAGGCATGAAACAGACGGTTGCTACAAGTGAATTGTACAGGCTCAGGCCGGAGATAGCGGAGAGGCGGGTTATTGAGATACAACGCGCAGTGAAGGATAAGGATTTTGATGCTATGGCTGAGATCATTATGGCTGACACGATGAACATGCATGCAACCATGCTGGACACCAGACCGCCCATAATGTACCTGAATGATATTTCCAAGGATATTATATATGCAATTGAAGGCTTGAATGAGGAGAAGGGGCGAAAGGCCTGCGCTTATACGTTTGACGCGGGGCCGCATGCGTGCATAATATGCAGAAAAGATGATGAAAAGGATGTCATGAACAGGCTTAAAGGCATTGATGGCGTTGAGAGGTGCATAAAGGCAAGGATTGGGGCAGGGCCGGAGATTCTGCAAGAATCGGACTCTTTAATAGATGTGGACACGCTTTTGCCTAAAAAACATAAAGAAGCAAGGTGACCTGATGGGATTTGATGCTGAAGCAAAAGCGCCTGGGAAGATATTGTGGCTTGGAGGATATTCGGTACTCGAGAGGCCGAATATAGGTTTCGTTACCACAGTCAATGCTTATGTCCATGCAGGCGTGAAGTCATTAGACGAGAGCGTGATTGAGATAAGGGCGCCGCAGCTGAGCGCTGTAGCGCGCGGGCGCGTTGTACCGGATACAGGGGTTTTGTCGGTTGCGGCTCCTAAAAAGCTTATTTTACTAAAGACATCGATAGAAATTGCAATGAGATACGTCGCATGCAAAGGCATAAGTCTGAAAGGTCTGCGCATAGAAACAAGGAATGACCCTGCCTTCTCTTATACTATGCGTGCAGGAAAGGTTGTCAAGAGCGGTCTTGGAAGCAGCGCGGCAGTGGCTGTTGCAAGCATAGCAGCCATTCTGAAAGCTTACAATGTTAGTCTGTCTGAGGATGACGCTCTGCATAAACTTGCGCAGACTGCGCATAGCATAGCAACTGGAAAGATTGGAAGTGGCTTTGATATTGCGGCAGCAGTTCACGGCTCAATACTATACGCGAGGTATTCCCCGGACATTTTGAAAGGTTTCCCCACAGCCTACAGTAATGAGGACCTGAGGCTCCTTATAAGCAGGCAGTGGGATTACAAGATAGAAAAGCTCGCTCTCCCAAAGGTGTTCAGCCTTTCCTTTGCCAATTTTCTCGGCGAAGGCATGGTTACCACAGCTGCAATAGGGAGCGTTTCTGAATTTAAGGGAAAGGAGCCTGGCAAGTACATGGAATTGATTAGGAGGATAAACAACGAGAATGAAGCCACGGTCACCGCCCTGCGGAATTTAGTAAATGGGAAGGATGAAGAGAGTAATTTGGCTCTTTTCAAGAGCGCATTTGATAGGGGCAGGCTCCTGACTAAACAGCTTGGAATCCTTAGCCACGTAGGTATCGAGGATGATGATATGACAAAGCTCATAGAAGAGAGCACTTCCAATGGCGCGTTTGTAGCAAAGCTTCCCGGAGCAGGAGGCAGGGATTCTATCGCAGCTCTCTCTTTGAATGGGAATGATGAAAGACTAGTCGAATTTTGGAGAAGCAGGAAAGGAATGGAGATACTTGGGATAAAAATAGTTAATGAAGGCGTAATTTCCTGATACTTACTTATCTTGCTGGATTATGAAGAGCGTTGCAAATATTGGTTTTGATTTAGCGCTTCTTCAGCAGAACTTGCGCCAGCCGGGATTTGGACCCGGATTATTGCCTTGGGAAGGCAAAGTCTTAACCAGGTTGGACCACTGGCGCATTGAAATTTTTACTTATTCAAGAAGCTGCGTCACTGCTCTTCCTTTTTCATGAATCTCTTCCCGAGCTCCTCTCTGCTCTTTATTTCTGCCTGTATCTTCTCGTAGTCCTCCTTTTTCATGACCCTGCTGAGTATGTAGCTTGAATACTCTAAAGATGTCTGCGAAAGGTCAATCAGTATTGACTGGAGTTCGCTTGTCGTCAGTTCATACCTGCCTTTGGGCTCTAGTACCTCGACTCCTGCAGGCGCAAAATTGAAAGCTATCGCTATAAGCGCGCCGAGATTCTTTACAAGTACTGTAAGTTCTGCGCTTGTGGAATAACGATCGCCTAAACTTATAGGTTCGTTTATTGCTCCAAAGCAGTATATTACACCAGGCGACTTCAGGAGCCGGTTGTTTGCCAAATCTGTCATCAGTGGCTGTAGGTCTTCCTTCTTCTCGCTCTGCATGTCGAAATAGAGCTTTGCGAGTATGCCTCCCTTCTTTATGGTCTTTTCAGTTATCTCGTTTACTTCTGATTTTGGCATGCGATCACTTGATTTTCTTTATCTTGTCTGCAGCTTCATCTATTTTAAGCATCTCTTCGGATCCGGTTTCCATGTTACGCAGCTTTATCAAAGATTTTGATACCTCTTCTTTTCCTATTATTGCAACATATGGGATCTTAAGCGCGCTTGCGTGTTCAAGCTGCTTTGAGATGTTCCTGGAGGTTATATTCATATCTACAGATATGCCGCACTTCCTAAATTCCTTAGCAGCATCTATCGCGTGATCAGTAACCTCTCCTCCTATTGTCGCAATGTATACTTCTGCGTATGACCTTTTTATCCTGTTTTTAAAGTAGAGGTCGAAGACCCTGCTTATCCCAACCGATGAACCAACGGCAGGAACTTTCCTATTTGCGAATATGCCTATAAGGTTGTCGTACCTCCCTCCTCCTGCTACTGTAGGCAGCTTCTTGCCTTTTTCATGAATTACAAATTCCCATACCGTGCTCGTATAGTAATCCAGCCCGCGCGCCAGGGAAAAATCAAGCGAGGCGGTGCCCTTTATTTCGTACTTCTCAAGCAGGCCGAGTATCTTAATTATCCTTGAGGCTTCTTCTTTTACCCCATCTATGCTGTTAACAAGCTTTTCTATGAGCTCTGAACTGGAAGAGCTCTCTTGCGTTATGAATTCAAGCATCATTTCGCACTGCTTTGCATCGACCCCCAATTTTTTAATCTCGTTGGAAACTCCGTCCATTCCTATCTTGTCAAGTTTATCTATAAGGCGGATTGCCTTCCCGTGCACCTCCTCCGGAAATGAGAACTTGGAAAGTATTGCATTGAGCAGTATCCGGCTGTTGATAAGGACTTCGTATGTGCTTATGCCAAGGCTTTCTATGGCAGCAGCATTTGCGGCGATGCATTCGGCTTCTGCCAGTGGTTCGCTGCTCCCTATTATGTCTATATCAGCCTGTATGAACTCCCTGAAGCGCATGCGCTGGGGTTCATCCATCCGCCAGACTTTGCCGATATGATATCTCTTGAACGGCATCTGCAGGTCCTTGTTCATGGCCATGAATCTTGCGAGCGGAACGCTTAGATCAAACCTGAGGGCCTCCTTTCCACCCTCTATTTTGTATATTTCACCAGAGGACTCCTGGCCGTACGCCTTTGCGCTGAGGGTTTCGAGATTCTCAATGGCAGGAGTATCTATAGGGGAGAAACCGAAGGCTTTGTATGTTGCCTCGACGTTGGCTATTATGTCCTTTAGATATATGGATGCTTCGGGTCCGTAATCCCTTGTACCTCTGGGAAGGCTGGGCTCCATGCTACACCATTGATTAATTGCCCTTAAAGTTTTTATCTAGCCATTTCTTGAATGACTCTCTGGGCAGAGCACCTACGGAAGTTGCGTGGACCTCTCCTTTGATGAAAAGCAGTACTGTAGGAATGCTCATTATGTTGTATTTTGAAGCAATTTCCTGGTTCTCATCAGTATTCATCTTGCAGAACTTTATTTTACCCTCGTACTCCTTCTCTAACCCTTCTATTACAGGAGAAAATATTCTGCATGGGCCGCACCATGGCGCCCAGAAATCTATTATTACCGGCTTCTCCGACTTCAATGCCTCTTTTTCGAAGTTTTTGCCATCTAATTCTATCATAGAATTCACTTATTGCCTATTGCTCATTATACGTTAATAAATATTGTGCTGCCGCTTGGCGCTTGGATGTCACTGGTAGATTGATTTTGTTTAAGTTATGCTTATGCCTCCGCATTGCTTTCAATGCCATTCTTTCTCTGAAAGCGTACAGGGTGCAGTACAGGATTGACATAACCCTATTCGTATGTTGTCGCGAGGTAACTAGCTAGAGTTCGGTATATCTTTATATTTAACTTGTATAATGAATAAGCGTGATGAATCTATCTTCTGATGCAGCGTGATGAAGATCTTGAGTACTGATAAAAATGGCCAGTATACCGAAAGCTTACATCAAGAAATTCGTTAAGAAATCTTTCGGGGCGAATATAACAGATGACGGAGCCGCAGAGATGATAAGGATATTGGAGAAAAGGGCCAAGGAGATTTCGAGCTATGCAGTCAGCAATGCCAAGAAGAGGAACAGGGAAGGAAAGGTTACCAAGGAAGACATTATGGAGTATACGCTTAAAGGAAAGGCGTCAGATAATGGGCACTAAGACATTGCTTGCATACAGGAGCCCCGAAGGCAGATACAGGACAGAGAAGCATATGATTGGAAACAGGAATGGATTTTTGATAGCGGAAGGAGTGGCAGATGGAACGCTCATTACCGAGTTTGATGCATCCGGAGAGATTTTAGGCTTATTTCTTTCTGAAGACAAGAATACAGAATCTGTCCTGCGTGATTTTGTTTGCAGAAGCAGTCAGGGCATTGAAATAGTAGTTGAGGCAGTTAAATCTTACGAGAAGGTGGCATTGAAAGCGACTTGCATAGGCTGCGGCAAAGGAGGCAGCATCTTCAGGGAGATGGACTTTGCCGATCCCGGGCTTGTGAAGAATGTCCCTGTCGTGCCGCTCTTCAGGTGTACGTCATGCGGCAAGAGGTATTACTCGATGACAGACGAGTATCTCAAAACCCTTGTTCACAATAATACTTCACTCTTCAGTGATGAGGAGCTTGAAGAGAAGAGAAAGGATGAAGCGCTCTTCGTAAAAACCCTTCATGAGTATATAATAAGAATTTTTGCTTCCAAAAAGATAAGCAGGGTCAGGACCCAGGTGGTTTGATGAGTATTAATATATCAGAACTCTACGAAAAACAGATAATATCCAATGAGGGCAAAATTCTCGGGAAGGTAAAGGGAGTGATGCTTAATCTGGAGGATGGCACTGTATCTCATCTTCTTCTCACAGAAGTACAGAACATAGAGAGGAGCAAGAGCCCCAGGGAAGAATTGAGGAAGAGCAGCGTGGCTTTCAAGCGCGTTAGGAAGATAGCTGAGACAATAATTGTCGGCAAAGAGGAGCAGTAGCGGCAGCTTTAGTCGTTTACACACTGTCTTGCAAGCAATAGCATTGGCCCACCTGAGGCAATGATCTGTCAGGATTATGCTCCGCTGATGCCAGTTTTAGCGTTAGACCGGAGAAACGAAGAGAATGTTTCCGCCTCTTAAAAGTATGGTGCCAAGCTTTGCCTTAACTCCGCCTCCTTCGTCAAGTTCCTCTGCTCCTTCTATTACAAGATTCATATGAACATCGAAGGACATTATCTTTCCGCGAATGTCGTCTCCGTTCTTCAGCCGTATCAGTACCTGCTGTCCTAGCGCCTTGTTAAGCAAATCAAACGGTCGCTCATGCATAGTTGCCATTTTGACACCGAAAAATGTGTATATTTATGAATGGCTAAGTTTATAAATAGGTAAGCCTCTACTGCACCCACTATGAATACTTTGCCTCTATCGATGCTATTTCTTCCTCTAGGTGTATGCTTGTTCCAGGAACAGTATAATTCATCCATATGAAGAAAGTCGCAGACGCTCCCGGTGAATGGTTTACTATCACTCCGGATGGACCGTAACAATTTGTATAAAAGGTGTGCGTTGATCCGCTCTGTATCGTTGGCGAAGTAAACGGATCAGAGGTAGGGTAAAAGGCAGGAGAGCCAACCACGCCGATATTTCCGTATGCAGGCCCGTTCGCAGTAGCGTTTGGTTCTGTGGCACAGGCGATTCCTGCAACCTGTATGGGCCCTCCAGTGGCTTGTGAAATCTGCAGGGTCAGTATGCCATTGCTGTTAATGCTGTAGAAACCGCACGAGAAGCCAGGCGAGGGAGTACACGAATCTGAAAAGACATATCTGTCTGCTATCGCCACCTGGTATATTATGACTATGACTATGGTTATAAGTACAAGTGCCAATCCGTAGGATGTGAGGAAGTCTACCGCTGCCTGGGCTTTTGTCTGCTTGTTCCCCAATCGCAATTATTTCGCCTTCATCTCCGCCTTGGCTTCGAAGTCGGAGATCTTGTAGTTAAATTCTTCGTTAGACTTTATTAATCCTTTCTCCTTCATGAACTCTCTCGCAAGCAGGAAGTAGATTAGCGAGAGTGATCTTCTGCCCTTGTTGTTGCACGGTATTATCAGATCTACGAACTTTATCCAGTTGTCCGTATCGCACAGGGCTATTACCGGGATATTTGTCTTGTTGGCCTCCTTTAGAGCCTGCTTCTCGTTTCTGTTATCGCTTATAAGCATAAGCTCTGGCTCCATGTAGTCTTCGCGGTTAGGGTTGGTCAGGATGCCTGGCATGACCCTGCCGGTAAGTATCTTTGCGCCTGTTATCTCGGCGAATTTTGTAGCTGCAGTTATCGCATAGATTCTTGAAGCTGTGAGCACTATTTCCTTAGGCTCGTATCGCGCGAGCATCTTTGCTGCAAGTTTTATCCTCCTGTCTATTGTAGCTAGGTCAAGAAGATACAGGCCGTCTTCCCTGACTTTGTATATGAACCTCTTCATTCCAGGGGTCTTTACCTTTGTACCTATATGCACTCCGACTTCCAGGTATTCTGCCTGGCCTATAAGCATTTCATTTTCCATTCAAGCACCTTACATTACACTCTAGCAACAGCTGCAAACTGGGAAGCAGAGCTGCGTCTTATTGCGGCATTTATTGACTCGTCAAGAGCGTATAGCCTTCTCTGCCCCCCTATCTCTGACCTTTCCTTCGGTACGAATCTTGCTTCTACAGTTGCAGAGAACGCAGCATTGACTGCATCCTTCGCCTTTTCATAATCGTGGAGATAACTGAACGCGATCGTAGCGGCACTCAGGCTGGAAGAAACTGCCTGGCTAGCAAGCTTAT
The DNA here is from genome assembly GCA_021803245.1 of Microcaldota archaeon. Taxonomy (GTDB): domain Archaea; phylum Micrarchaeota; class Micrarchaeia; order Micrarchaeales; family CABMGC01; genus JAJZND01. Next base: position 2,953 of record JAJZLT010000035.1, on the reverse strand, counting down.
GAACAGTATCGCTTACGGTTCCCATATCATTAAGGTCACGTCCTGAAGTCTCAGCAAACTTCTTTGCATACTTCAATGCATCCAGAGCTGCGCCGGCGCTTTTCATGTATATTTCTAAGCGCGATTCATAGGTATGGATGCCGAATACTGCTTCGTTATGATACCTTGCTGCTTCTCTTAGACCTCGCTGTAGCTGGCCCTTGAATATGAGCACTTCCCGTTGGGCAAATTGGCCTGCTTCCCTTGTTAATGTTTTCATAATATCACGAATTCGGGGTCGCCGAGATTTTCAGGTTTTGACTTTTGAACTCGGGTCATGTGCTCCCTAAGCACAGAGCCTAACCAGACTAGCAGACGACCCCGTGAGGTTTAATTGATTGCAACTAATATTTATTTGTTCTCATTTCCTGCCATAGTTTATTATTTCGTCTATCAGGTCTACATGGCTGACTAGCATGCGCCTGCAGCAGTAGCGCTTTACTCCGAGCGCGTTAAGCACCGCTTCAGGATCCTCATGGTTTTTGTTCACTTTTGCGTCGAACTCTTCCCACTTGTCAGCCACGACCTGGCCACACGAAAAACATCTTACAGGTATCATCATAGCAAAACCACTTTATCTGTACGAGGTCTGGAATCTTGACCTTGCCTTCGGGCCCAAGAACTTCTTAGGCTCTACGCGCCTGTAGTCATCAACTATTATGCTTCTGTCATAAGTCATATATGCCTTTCTCAGCTCCTCGCTGTTTGAGGCCTTTACCATCGCCTTGGCTAGCGCAGTGCGTATTGCCTGAGCCTGGCCGCTTATGCCGCCTCCGAAGACGTTTACTTTTATATCGGAGGCCCTGGCTATGCCGCCTGCTACAGGCGAGATTGTTATAGGTTCGAGAATAAGGTTTTTCAGCTCCTTAGGCTTTATGAGTTCTACATCTCTGCCGTTTATGAGTATTGTGCCCCTGCCGCTTGTTATGGAAACGCGGGCTATTGCCCTCTTCCTCTTCCCTTTTGAGATTACCTTGTCTCTTACGGCTGCCTGCCTTTTTGATCCTGACTTCTTCTTAGCTGCCTTTGGCTGGGTGCCTGGTTGCTTTGCTTGTACCTTCTTTGGTGCAGCCCCTGGCATAAACTCGCTAAGCTCCTTGTCAAGATCCTTCACGTCTTTCTGTTCGATATTCTCGTTCTTTGCTTTCTCTTCCGGCATCTAAATCAACCACTCCCGGTCTTATATCCGAGCTTTGCTGTGAGGTCAGAAACGCTGATGAGTTTTTCGTAAACCTCGCTGCCTTCTTTTATCTTGATCTTGCTTTCTGCTATTTTTATGTTCTTGGGAACTCCCATATAGACAAGAAGGCGCTTGTAAGCTGCTTTGCCCCTGGGCTTCTTGTAAGGCAGCATGCCTCTTACGACTCTCTTCACGAATAGGTCTGGGCGCCTTGAATAATAAGGCGAGTGCTCTGGATTTGCCTTATCCTTGAACTCTACCCTTTGTTTGTATTTGGAGAACATATCGCGCACATGGCCGCTGATCAGTATCTTCTCTGCATTTACAACAGTCACTGACTCGCCATTCAGCAGAATCTTGGCTGTGCTGCTGGCAAGCCTGCCGAGTATCTTGCCCTCTCCGTTTATAACATGTTCTGCCATTCAAAAACACTCATTTATACTATAATGCGCACGTTCTCCTTCTTGAGCATTTCCTCGAGCTCGATTACCGAGCAGTTTCTGCTCTTGAGCTTCTCAAGCGCGGATTTTGAATATTCTATTGCTGATATATTAAGCTTCTTGTCAAGCGAGCCGTTGCCCAGAACCTTTCCGGGAACTATCACGTTTTCTGATTCGCCTGCAAGCCTGCCCAGCTTCTGAAGATTTACGCTTATTCTCTGCCTCTTGGGCTTTGACACAAGCCTGTAAAGCTCCTTTGAGAGGCCTGCATACTTTGCTTCGGCAGGTCTCCTGCCCAGCGCATCGAGCCATTTTTGTGTGGCGGCTTTCTCTATTACCCTTCTCATAAATACACTCCGATTAATTGATTGAAGGAGTTGATTAATGCCCTGCGGCATTCCGTCTTCTGTCTCTCCTGTATAGATAATATGCTAGGATTAATATTATAATGATTACTGTTGAGGCTAGAACTGCCATTATTTGTGTTTCCTGGGCCTTGCTTCGGGGGTTCAGCTTCGGAACTGCGATTGTTGTTTGTATTGATGACTGAGGCGCAGGAGCCGTTGATGTGGAAGAACTTATACTTGTAGAGGTTGTGGTTGGAGTTGAACTTGAGGGAGGCGGAAAGCGGATATAGTACACGGAATCGACGAATGGGCCTGAGGGCTGCTGCGCCTGCTCTATGCAATAGATAGTGGTGCCGTATGGGATGCATGGAGAGGAGAAGGCAAGCGGCAGCGGATTGCTAGACGTCTGTAGCGTGATCCATGCACCTATGTATCCGGCACTTATGCCGGCCACGGATATGCTTGCATTGTATTTTCTGTAACTGCCGTTAACAACTCCGCCGGTTGCGAGGTTCATGCAGTATAGTAAATTGCCGCTTGCGAAGCAATCTTGGCCGGTGTATGGCTCGGGATAGCCTGTTGACCTCCATGCTCCGGTCCCAGAACGGTTTATGCCTGCATAGTACAATACAGCATCTTGTATGCCTGCCTCGTTATTGTTATATCCGAGGCAGTAGATTGTTGAGTTATATGCTGCGCATGATCCTGCGCTTGTGGAGAAATTATAAGGTGCGGTGGCGGCTGACCAAGAGCCTATGCCTGAGCCTGTGATGTGTGCAATGTAAGCAGGACCTGATGCCCCATATGCACCGTTATCATTATACATGCAGTATATGGAATCTGAATATGGCACGCATGCCGAAGGCGGCGACGAAGAAAATTTACCGGGAAGCGGCATTGTGGCAGACCACTTGCCTATCCCTCCTGCGCTGATGCTTGCATAATAA
>JAJZLT010000016.1 GCA_021803245.1 Microcaldota archaeon | reverse complement strand
AATGAAGCCAACAATACTGCTTATTTATGCTTTTGCAAAATCGGAAGCAATAAATACGCTTCCACAAGCAGGCATTGCTATTTATAAACCAAATACCATAGGGCTTAGTGGTGTAAAAATGTCCAAAAAATTTGCATGCAAAGACATCGGGATGGACTGCGGATTCGAGGCCCAGGCGAGCAATGAGGACGCTCTCATGAAGAAGGTGGCAAACCACGCAAGGAAAGCGCATAACATAACCAACATAGACGCGCCTCTTGCAGCAAAGGTAAAAGCAGCCATAAAGGAAGCCTGAATCTACTTAAGCTCAAAACTTATTATTTTATTTATTATTTTCTTTTCTTTTTAATTACTTCTTAATTGAAGTTCTTCATGGCAAAAAGCTGCATCTGGAATAAACTGTAAATGATCCTGCGGCTTAATCGCATCCTACCAGATTAACCCAGCCCATCGTCCTGGCTTGCTGCAGGAACTATCGGGGCCATATTCATTCGGACCTGCCTGTAGTTGAGGCTGGCTCCAGGATTACCCAAAAGCCTTATGCCAGAATAAGTCAGTATCAATCCGTAAATAAACGAAATCCATGCTCCAATCGCATAGCCAAATACAAGAAAAAGAACCCCTATTATAAGTATAATCCACGCACTCTTTCTTCTATTCTGCATTCCTGAAGCGCCGATGCCGAATCCGCTCCTCTGTCCCACAACACCCTGATTTTGAAATTGATTTTGATAGGAGTTCAGCGTTCCCGGGCTTTGAAAATTGCCGTAGCCTGAAAAGCTGCCGGCTCTATGCATTCTGTACTGCTGCATCTGCACTCTGGATGTCCGCGTATATAGGGATCTGAAATTAGGTGCTACGTACAGTGCGAATCCAACATACAAAAGCACGACTCCAAAAAAAAGAAGGATTAAGCCTGCCAGCCATGCCTGCGCGGAGATCGCAACAAGGCCACTTATCAAGAGCAGTGTTCCAAATCCTGCCAAAACAGCTCTTAAAAGGGAGGGCATGCTATCAAGGATAATAGATGAGGAATATATTTAAAGCTGTATAACAAATATCAACTGGGTATAAGTATGGCTTCTACAAACAACAATGTGTTTACAAGCGATCTCAGTACAGCGGATTTCTGGCTGCTGATGGATAAAGGCTGGATGCCTCTGGGCCTTGTATTGGGAAATTCAGTATACAGCATGGGGGTGGTCGGCGGCCTCGGAAGCGCTATGAAAGGCATGTCAAAGGGAGAGGTTCCCCAGATAACCGAGCTTATGTACAATGCAAGAGAGCTTGCCCTTGGAAGGATGAAGGACGAAGCTGCCAAGCTTGGCGCTGATGGTGTAGTGGAAGTCAAGCTAAGCGTAATACCAATGGGCAGCTGGATGGAAGTAACGGCGATAGGCACAGCGGTAAAGTACGTAGGAACTAAAGCAGGCAGTACTTCATCAAACAAGCCTACTATCGTTCTGCCGCTTGACAAATAATAGAAAGATAAAATGCCAATAACAGAAGCTGAGAGGAAAAAGATAACCGAGCATACCTTCAGCGAGGATGTAAGCGAGCTTGACAGCACGCGCATAGTAGCTCCGAACATCTCTTCTGCAGATTCTGTCTGGAATGGGATAAAGCTGGCAGCCTCGAAGCCTTCATCCTTTATTCTTAACATACCTGGGAGCATTATTTTTGCGTTTTATGCATTCGCTCTGCTGCGCTCTTCATCATTATTGCACATTATTCTGTACACTCTGGCATTCTTTGTTCTTGAGATATTCATAGCCGCTCCCCTCGCTGCCGCCTCCAAATCAAGAGTCACGGGTTCAGCCGCAGCAGGTTACACTGACTCGATGGTGATTTCACTTATCTATCTTGAGCCGCTGGTACCGGCGTTCTTCCTGATACTTCTTGTGCTGGCAAAAAGCCTGAGCTCAAGCCTGCTTTACGCTATTGCCTTTCTCCTGGTCTTCGTTGTAACGCTGATGCTTTACATATTGAACCTTGATTCCTCTATTGCAGTGAACTTTCTTCATGACAAGAATGTCAAAAGAGACAAGGCGCTGAACAGAAGCTGGCTCTTTCTAAGCGGGCAATCGCTTTCTGTAATGTCTGTAAATGTGGCAGTTTCCCTGCCTCTAGCTGTTGCTGTAATAGTCGAAGGCCTGTTAGCCGGAACTCCTTCGGCATGGTACGTCCTTCCAATAATTTTCATACTTGCTGATTTCTCAGCATCGTGGTGGCAGGCCTGCACATCTTACATTTACAAGCTGACATTAAAGAAAGCCAAACCATCAGAGTACTCAAAGCTCTAAGCGCTTCGTAATAAAAAGGCAAATAAAAACGGGGAGTTCGTGATTTGAACACGAGTCTCCAGAACCCGAATCTGGAAGCCTGCCAGACTAGCCTAACTCCCCAGTTTAACAAAGTGAGCGGGAAATCCCACACGCTTTAGCGGTGGGATGAAAGCGAACTGCAGAGAAGTAAGATGCCTCCTTATACCATCGGAGGCTATGACTTCATATCGTTGTTTAGTTCGGTATGTTCTCGCTTCATCGGATTTGCATGGTTGGATTCCACGTCTTATGTTCCCATCTACGAAATTTATCCTTTCGGATTCCGCTGTGTCCCAGCGTATAGTATGATTTTGCCTGAAAGGCATATAAACTTTTTCATTCATAATATCATCGTTGTTTAGTTCGGGAAGCCCATGCCGTTAACGGGTGGGAGGATGTCACAGTATTTCGGCTCCATTCTCTGTTATAAGCACATCATCTTCTATGCGTGCTCCTCCGAAACCAGGCAGGTATATGCCTGGTTCTACAGTAATCACCATGTTCTTTTCCACTTCCTGTTCAGCAAGCGGTGAAAAGCCCGGCCCATCATGCACCTCCAATCCTACTGAATGGCCAAGAGAATGTATAAATGTGCCTTTGTACACTCCTCCTCTGGCCGTATCTATATATTCACTTGCAATGTTATGTATTACTTTGCCCTTTACGCCTGCCTTTATAGCCCGTATTGCAGCCAGCTGCGCCTCCTTTACCGTTCTTATCATATCTTCCTTCCTGATGTAATCGTCTATCTTTTCCTTGTCGTCACCAAAAATAATGGTTCTTGTTATATCCGAGCAGTAGTTGTTTATCTTGGCCCCTGCATCTATCAGCACTATATCTCCATATTTAAGCGTTGTGCTGTCAGGAGAGTGATGCGGAAGTGCAGCATTCTTGCCGAAGCAGACTATAGTGCTGAACGATGGCTCTTTGGATCCAAGAGACCCTGAAATGCTGTCGAATTTTGAAGCAATTTCTATCTCAGTCACTCCTTCCTTCAGCTCTTTCTGTATTAATACCATTGCCCATTTTGTTATGTTTACCGCTTTCCTTATGCTCCCTATCTCCTCATCATCCTTAACAAGCCTGGCCTGTGCAAGGCTTCTGGAGATATCAACGAGCCTGCCTGGCCTGTAACGCTCTTCTATTGAGTTGTAAGAGTTATATGGAAGGAAAGCGCCGTTTATTCCTATGGTCTTTCCTGAGAGCTCCGCCTCAACGAACCTACGCCCTTGTTCATACTCGTCGAAGTTCAGGACCTCCAGCCCCGGAACAGCCTGCTCTTTTGCAGTCTCATATTCGAGCTTTGAAGTTATAAGCTTGGCACCTTCATTGCCAAGTATCAGATAACTATATTCGAACAGCCCGCTTGCAAATCCTGTGAAATAGAGGAAATTGGGGTCCATGCCATTTGTATTGGCTATCAGTATCTTGTCCACGCCGTCGCACAGGCTAAGCACGCGTTTTATCCTGCTATACAAGATTGATTCCTGCATGCGAACACTTATTTGGTATACAATGAAAAATTTATACTTGTGCGCTATTCCCTTCTGACAACTTCTGTAAGGCCGAGTGCAGCAAGCGCACTCCTGGCAGCATCAACAGCATTTATGTCTACGAGGATGTAATCCCTTGAATATGTAGAAACTACAAGCACGTTGTTGTTGGTGCTGGCAATGGCATCGCTCACTGCCGCAATGAATCCGGTTGAGTAAAAAGGAAGGTAAGCATTCAGCATTATCAGTGCGTACGTGTCCTTATTTCGCTCTATCAAATCAAGATACCTTAGATTTTCCTCCCCAGTCACAACTGTTATCTCGGAATTGTCCTTGACTATCATGAAGTGGTTGCCTTCGGCAGGAGCTGACCTGACCTTCGCGTAGGCGAAACGCCCAGCTTCAACCCTGAATGTGCTTTTTCTCAGTATCTCCTCTAGCTTTGAATCTATCTTCTTCTTTAGACCTGCAACATGTCCAAGAACCTGCATCGGTGTCACAACAGAATGAATATGGGGCTACTGCTTTTTATACTCCTTTGAAACCGCCTTGTAAGCGTCCCTGAAAGGCTTCCCCTCCTTGACCATCTTATAAGCTTTTTCAGTCGCATAAAGCTCTTCTGTCATGGCAGCAGCACACTTCTTTCTGTCCACCCCGAGCTTCCTAAAGAGCAGGCCGATCACCGAAAGGCTCCTGTCAGTAACGTCGAAGCTTTTCATCACCGGCTCCTTTGTGAGCCATAAGTCCGTATTGTATCCTGAAAGGAGGTTTCCTATGACTCCCTTTATCCTGAACTCATAGGAATTGATGACATGATAGTTTGCCCTCACATCCTCAAGTATGTCGGGATTCTTCTTCTGGGGCATTATGGAGCTGCCTGTCGTAAGCTCGTCCGGTATTACAAAATAGCCGAAATCGGGCATGCTGAAGGTTATGACATCCTGGGCAGTTTTGTTGAGGTCGAACATTATCTGCGAAAGCGCATGCACAATAGTTGCTTCGAACTTGCCCCTGCTGTTCTGAACATAGATTGGATTTTTCTGGATTTTTCTGAACTTGAGCCTCTTTGCAACATATGCCCTGTCCACATAAAGCGGCAGGCCGTATCCTGCCCCGGTCCCAAGCGGCGACTGGTCTATCAGATCTGTTGCAGCATCGAGCAGCTTGATATCATCCATCAGAGCCTCTGCAAGTGCACCGCTCCACATCCCCATGGAAGAGGGCATGGCCTTTCTGCTGTGCGTAAAACCCGGAATCTTTACCTTGCCATTCCTCCTGGCAAAGCCTTTTACATCAGTTATGAGCCCAAGCACCATCTTTTTCGACCTAAGCAGCTCATCCTTGTAATACAGCCTCAGCGCAGCCTGTATCTGGTCATTTCTCGATCTTGCCGTGTGTATCTTTTTTCCAGTGTCACCAAGCTTTCCGGTAAGATAATTCTCTATTGCCGTATGGCAGTCTTCCTGGCTTTTCTCAATAATGAACTTTCCTTTCCTGTCCAGCTCTATTATCTCGTCCAGCGCCAGGCCCAGCACCCTTACCTCCTCCCTGCTCAGGATTCCTATCCTGCCCAGCATCTCTGCATGCGCCTTTGATGCAATGCAGTCATACTTTACAAGCGCCTGATCCAGCAGGTAGTTGTTGCTGACAGCGTAATCTTCTGCCTCCCTGTCTATTTTATATCCCTTATCCCACAGCTTCATCTGGATCCTCTCAGGCTTCCCAGCAGCTTGCCTCTCCATTCATAAGGATTCTTCTGCTTCAGGGCGCGGTTGTGAGCCTTGAGCCTTATCGCGTTTATGTTTATGAATCCTTTAGAGTCAGTGGCATCGAATCCGCCTTTTTCATCCATGCTTGAGAGCTTCTGGTTGTATAAGTTTATGTAAGATTCCCTGGCAACAGCGTTCACAGACCCCTTGAAAAGCCGCACAATAACCCTGCCATCTATGGCTTCCTGCGTCTTGCTGAATGCACTCATAAGAAAATCCATTTCCGGAGAGAACCAGAAGCCGTTGTATATAAGCTCGGCAAACTTGGGTATCAGCATGTCCCTGAGATGCATAACCTCCTTGTCCATTGCTATACCCTCAAGATCCCTGTGCGCCTCCCAGAGAATGGTGGCTCCCGGCGTCTCATATACTCCCCTTGATTTTATTCCTATATACCTGTTCTCGACCATGTCTACTCTCCCTATGCCGTTTTTGCTTCCCATTTCATTCAGGTACAGAAAGAGCTCAAGCGGCCTGGTTTTTGTTACTTTGGTCTTTTTGTTAACTACTTTGCTAGGCAGCCCATTCTTAAAGTATATCTCAAGCACTGTCTCGCTGTCCTGGGCTTCCCTCGGATCTACCGTCCGGTTAAAGATGCTCTCGTAAGGCCTGAAGAGCGGGTCTTCCAGAAGGCCTGCCTCGTGGCTTATATGCATCAGATTCTCGTCTTCGCTGTAAGGCTTGCTCTTTGTAGCTTTAATCGGTATATCATACTTCTTCGCATAAGCGATCATGTCGCTCCTTCCGTTGAACTCCGAGAGGAATTCGGGATCCTTCCACGGCGCGATAACCTTTATGTCAGGATCCAACGCATAGTAACTAAGCTCAAACCTCACCTGATCGTTTCCTTTTCCCGTTGCTCCGTGCGCGACATATTCCGCCCCTTCTTCATGGGCTATCTCCATCTGCTTCTTGGCCAGCAGCGGCCTTGCAAGCGACGTGCCAAGCAGGTATCTCCCCTCATAAATTGCATCTCCCATCATGGCAGGATAAATAAAATCCGTTACAAACTCCTCCCTTAAATCTTCAATGAAAACCTTCGAGGCTCCGGTCTTAAGGGCCTTTCTGCGCACATATTCAAAGTCTTCCTGCTGCCCGATGTTTCCTACAAAGCAGATGACATCAAAGCCTTTGTTAACAAGCCACTTCAATATTACTGAAGTGTCAAGGCCGCCGCTGTAAGCCAATACAACTTTTTTTCTAGCCATAATCAACACCTTTTTAACCATAAAACATTATAACTAATATTTGTTTGCACTTTTCGCTACAGCTACTATCAGGCTCTTCAGCCTTACCATGTCCTCTACAAGCAAGCTCTCTGAAACCGAATGTGGCGCAGCCCCGCCGCCGAACATGCATATCGTCTCTACGCCCTTTTTTGCAAGCACATTTGCTTCGGTTGTGGCATAAAGCTTCTCCGCCTCAAACCGCATGCCTCCTGCTTTTGCTGCTGCCTTGGCGATGCTGAATATTCTGGAGCGCTGGCTTACTGAGAATGGATCCACAATTTCATTGCTCTTTATCTTAAATGCGTATTTGCAATGCGTAATTCTGCAGCATTCAGCAACAACAGCTTCGGTTCGCCTTAGCATGTTTTCCATATTTAGTCTGTTAAAGGACCTTACTTCTCCGGTAAATGCTGCTTTTGCAGGGACGACATTGGTAAACGTGCCTCCTGATATGGCTCCGACATTCAGCGTGTCGCCATTGCTGCGCCTGCCAAGCCTGAACTTTGATATTGCCAGAGCTGCCGCTTTAATCGCATTCCTTCCTTTTTCCGGTTCTTTGGCTGCATGGGTTGCCCTTCCCATAATCTCAACTTCGAATTGGGCATGCCCCAGTATTTTATTCACGAATATTCCTGGCTTTCCTATGCCTTCTATCACAAAAGCATAGTCAATTCCGTTTATATCAAGATGCTTTGCGCCCATCTCCCCTTCTTCTTCCCCTGTTGAGAAAACCGCGGTTACACCGGGCATGTTCTTCATTCCTTTCATTGCATGCATCGCTTCCAGCAATGCAGCTATTGCGCTTTTGTTGTCAGCCCCGAGTATAGTGCTTCCATCTGTGTATATCTTTCCATTGCTTACTATAGGTCTAACTGCTTCACTGCCTGTCTCCACCGTGTCCATATGTGCAATGAACATTATGTGCCTTCCCGCTCCTTCTATTCTTGCTATCAGGTTTCCTGAATTACTGCCGGTTCTCTTTCCAGAATCATCGAATCCGGCGTTTATTCCGTCTGCTTCCAATAGCGATAGTATATGCCTGCCTACATCCAGCTCCCTGCCGCTTGGCGAAGGTATTGATGCCAGCCTGCAGAAGGTACGTACTAATGATTGTTCAGATATGGCCTCTACCTCCTATATTCGCTTTATCATTTCGGTCTTTTAATGCTTCAGTTTAGTCAGATTCTCCTTTACGTCACGTGCTGCCGCAGTAAAAACCTCCCATTTCCCTCCTGTGCCTATTGAGAATATCTCGCTGGGAATCTTGGAGTGGTCATCGACTCTTGTAAAACCAAGCTGGTCCAGTATCCTCCGCCCGTTAGATGCTGAATTCTTCAAGGATACAATGGTAGAATCAGGGTCCTTCTCGGCTACTTTTGCCATTAGTGCAGCAGTGATAGAGGCATTCACTCCATTTGATCGGTAAGCTTCGGCGGTTACCACTGCCCTGTGCTCCCACCATCCGCTTTCGGGCCATACATGCATGGCCTGGTGGCCTATTACGGTGCCGTCAGGTGTCTTCGCAACAAACGAGAGCCCCCTATTTTTAATCCCAAAGAGCTTCCTTCCACGTATCCATGCCTTTACCTCTCTCTTTGTAACTCCAAGCACAGCTCCGGATTTTTCCGCCTCTCCGTTGACTAGCCGCAGTATTCCTGCCAGGTCTTTCTTATGCGCGGCTGTTACGGCATATGCTTCAAGCGGTTTTTTCGCCGTTTCAATCTGAGCCAACATATTTCTCATATTCAAAATGCGCTCTTTTTATATATAAATATTGCGACATATTTGGTACAATTTGTGCCTTAAGAGTCCTAAATGATACATTTTTATACTTTAGTTTGCAAATATGCTCATGTCAATAGCGAATGTCGTGCGCTTGTATCTCAAGAACAAGCCATATCTGCTCGAGGCGCTGGAGAACGGAGTAGCCAATCAGAGTGCAATGGCCCGCATAATAGCAAGGGAGCTTGGCATAAAGGACTATCTGGCCGTAAAGGCTGCCATAAGAAGATACTTTGAAACAATAAAGAAGAACAGGCAGAATATAGAGATGCGCGCAATGTCGGTGTTAAAGTACAATACCCTTACCCTGCTGGAGGGCATAGCTGTACTCATAACAAACGCAGATCTGGAGATACAGAATACGGCTAAGGTAAAGATAGAATCCTACTATGTTTACCTTACCGAAAAGAACAGGGCACATGCTCTTGGGCAGAAGCAGAGGCAGAGCATAATCAAGTCATATGAAAACTGCTCTGCGATAATAATAAATTCGGCTGAGAAGATAGAAAGCGTTTCCGGAGTAATGGCATTTGTGACATCGCTCTTTGCTGAGCACGACATAAACCTCATTGAACTGATATCCTGCTATACCCAGACAATACTTGTGATAAGCAGAAGCGATACGCTGAAGGCGTATGAGCTGCTGTCCGATCTCATAAAGTAGCTTCCGCGTGATAAAAACTTCCAGTGAAAAGGCTTTTGCGTACATGGGCCAAAAGCAATGCATCCTATTTCGTGTACGCGGGGCAGCGAGATAAAGATGGCAGTGTGTACTTCAAGGGTTATATCGCAACAAACGACTTGTCTGCCAACTTTTATAAAGTTCATAATCTAAGTTCCATGCATGCAGCAGCCTTATGATATCGTAAGCTCGTATTCCGTCTACAGGAATATGCGCGATTCAAAATTCCTCAAGCGCTATTACCGGTCAAAAGCGGTTGAGCTGATAAAGGGCAATGAGCTTTACGGTTCATCACCGCCGGATATTTTTGTGGGCAGGTACGGATATCCCAATGTGTACATAGGCCCGCTAGTGCCGCCAAGAATAGGCGATACCTCCTTTATGGGCATGCCCGAGAAGTGGGTCGGAAAAACAATACCTGAAATAGTCGAGATGCGTTCAATGCTCATACGCGGCATGCATCTCACAAGAATAAACAATGTGGACAATGGCCGCATCGAAGAGATGGTGAAGGAGATAGCACTGGCGGAGAAGTTCACCGAAGTGGATGTGCGGCTGTCCAAAAAGCCTGAATCACGGGTGAGCTTCGATGAGCATAGCCAGCCTTTCGGACCAAGCGCCAAGCTTACATCTATGAATCTGGGAAACGTGCGCGCAGACAGGGATATTGAAAGCGCATATCTGGATACGGATCTGGGAGCAAGCAATGCGATAATAGAGCTTTACGAAAAAGGCCTGGTGGTCTCCAAGATACAGAAAGCTCTTGCCGCGGGCCTGCTGGGTAAAGGAGGCAGAAGAAAATTCGTACCGACAAGATGGAGCATAACTGCAACTGATGATACATTGTCAAAGCACAAGCTGGAGTCCATAAAGAGCTATCCTGAGGTAGATGCGATACGGGTGTTTGAGAATCTCGCCCTTGACAACAGATGGCTGATAATAATGGTGCCTGGTTCGTGGGAGTACGAGTCTATAGAGGCATGGTATCCGAATACTACGTGGAACCTTGACAGCACCACCATAGACATGGGCGCATCCTATGAACCTTACACTGGCAGGAAGACCTATGCCGAGATAGGCGGATGCTACTATGCGGCGAGGCTCGCAGTCGGCGAGCTTCTTGAAAAGCTCAAGAGGCAGGCGAAGGTCCTGATACTGCGCGAGGTGCACTCCGGCTATATAATGCCTGTCGGCGTATGGAACGTCAGGGAGCATGTAAGGCAGGCACTGAAAAGGGAGCCGATGGTAATGGAGAGCCTGCAGGGCGTTCTCAACTACGTCTCAAAGAAGATGGATATACCTGTTAATGCATGGATAAAGAACAGCACGCTGCTCAAACACCTGATTTACCAGAAAAGCCTCGCGAACCGCTGAACAATATCCGAGCACGCGCCGCAGGCAGCGCAACATGCTATTATATGCGCCTTTGCGCAAAGAGAAATCCTGCTATTATTCTCACTACCGGCAGGACAGGCAGAAGTGAAAGGATAATAGCCATGCCTGCATGCTGCCTGCTCGTTCCTGTTCTGTGCAGACTAGCCGGAAAAGTTAATAGCTATGCCAATACATTATTACTAAGATGATGAGACGAGGTATTTCTGAATTGTGATGAAAAAGAGAGTCTCTGATTTTCATTTCGCGTGATTCCATGACGGAGAGATTGTACTGGAAAGATGCATATATAAAGGACTTCGAGGCAAGCGTAGTCAGCGCGGGCCCCGAGGGCGTAGTTCTTGACAAAACTGCATTCTATCCAACAGGCGGCGGCCAGGCCAATGACACTGGAGAGCTTTTAGTGGACGGCATGCCTTACAAAGTCGACGATGTAAGGAAATCAGGAGACGACATCGTGCATATACTAGATAAAAGCGGAGACATAAAGCCGGGCGGCAGGGCAATCGGGAAGATAGATTGGAAAAGAAGATATTCGCTCATGAAATACCACACAACAATCCACATACTAAGCTCTCTTGTGCTTAAAAAATACGGGGGGAAGTCTACCGGAAACATGCTCTATCCTGACAAAGCCCACATAGACTTTGATTTTCCGCAGCTCAACCGCGAATTGGGCATCAAGATCGTGGAAGAAACGCAGTCTATAATAGATGAGGGGCATGCGGTGACTTCAAGGCTGCTTGCGAAAGAAGAGGCGGCATCCTTTCCAGGTCTGGTCAGGACACAGCCCGGAGAGGAGCTGGTTAAGAGCCTTGCAAATATCCGCATAGTCGAGATAGAGGGAGTCGATCTGCAGGCTGACGGAGGCACCCATGTAAGGAATACGAGCGAAATAGGGGCCATAAAGCTGAGCAGCTTTGAGAACAAGGGCGCGCACAGGAAGAGAATTGAGATAAAGATCGAATAGAGCCTAAAGTTCCTTCGTGGAAGAGTCCAGCGGCTCATGAAGATATGCGAAAACGGCTTTTTTAATTGCGCGCAGCGCAAGAGTAGCGCAGTGCATCCTTACCGGCCCAGGATCTATATTTATTATCTTTAGCAGGTCTTCTTTTGTCATCGATTTTACATCGCCCAGGGTTTTTCCCCTGAGCTCGTCTATAAGCAGCTCAGCAGAAGCCATCGAGATGATGCATCCTGAACCCTGGAATTTTATTTCCTTTATGCGCCCGGCGTCTACCTCCAAATAAACGGTTATCTTGTCACCGCATGAGATGTTCTCCTCATCCATTGAAACTGCCGGCTTTTCAAGGGCACCCTTATTCTGTGGGTGCTCATAAGCTTCAATGAGGGTCTCAGCATACATATCCATTTCCATACTAAACATGCCCTGTTAATCGTTAGCGCATAACAAAGGTAATTATGGCAAGATCCGCACTCCTGTATAAAGTCTGCAGTAATACAAATATAACCCTTTCCCAGTCAGGGACAAATGGTCTGTAAATGCAGCAAAGTCAAGATGCCGCAGCAGCCCAGGCAGGCACAAAGGCCAGCATTATCCCGCTTGCGATTGCAAGGATTCCGAGTGCAGCAACAAGATAAACTATCCTGGACCTGCCTGCTATCTTTATCAGGAAATCTATGAAGAAGATGCTGAAGATTGCGGAAACAACTATCGCCACTGCAATTCCTGCGAGCCCTATTCCGGCAAGCGCAGCAGATACGTTCTGGTGGCTTACGATAACAGTCAGTCCGAATGCAGCTACGGAGGCGAAGATGCCTATCAGGAAAGAGAGCCTGAATGCCTCATCAGGCTCTATTTTCATTAGAAACATGGTGCTTGTAGTTATTCCGGACCTGCTGACACCCGGCAGGGCCGCAATGCCCTGCATAATGCCTATTATTATGTAATCCTTCAGGCCCAGATTTTCGAACTTCCTGGTGTTGTATCCCTCCCGCTGCCTGCGGCGCGAATGCCTTATGAAGAAAGCATCAGCTATAAGCACGATGCCTATTATTATCATGGGAAGGTACAGCGGTATTGCCTTCAAAGAATCTGCAAAGAGATAAAGGGGAGCGCCTATTATGCCGGTCATTACCGTTGCCAGGAGCACGTATACAAACAATTTCTTTTCGTGTTCTGTGCCTCTAAGCAGTATGACGCGTATCAATGACCATATCTCTTTCCTGAAGTATACTATGGCGGCAAAGACAGTGCCTATCTCCATAAAGAGTCCAAAAGTATAAGCCTGAGAATACGTAAGGTGCAATAAATAAGAGGATGCGAGGAGCACCTGCGTCTTGCTGCTAACTGGCAGCCACTCGGAAATGCCCTGGACTAGGCCCAAAATTACCGATACTATAAAGTGCCATAGAGTAAACATCAAATAAACCAGATTCCTGAAGCTAAGCTTAATTTACCATTTTTTATATTTAATTAAGCTTATATAAACCTATGCCGCAGTTCATCATAGTGGATACGAGCTCTATAATATTCGGACTCTCCCACCGATCTGACGTCTTCAATGCAATACTTGCATATGAGCCTTCATACAAGCCGGTCGTGTCCGAAGGCGTAGTCAACGAGCTTAAAGGAATAGGTTCAAGCAGAGGAAGATACGCAAAATATGCCAGGGCCGGCCTGGAGTTAATCAGGAAGCATGGCATAGAAGTTGAGGATGGCCAGGGATATGTCGATTCCTGGATACTAAGGAAGGCTTTTACGCTTAAATTCGACGTCTGCACCAATGATACTGCATTAAGGAGGAAACTGAAGGAAAAAGGGATAAAAACGTTCAGTCTTAGCATACAGGGATACATTAAGTAAAGTTTTATAAATTCTAGTCACAATAATATAATGCTATTTATTAGGGTGAAATGTTGTACTACATATACAGCGTAAAGGATACAATAAGCTTGCCTCCCAGCCATTTCGGAGAGGATCTCAATGAAGCTGCATACGGGATACTCAAGAGCAAGTACGAGAGGACGCTGGACAAGGATATAGGCGTGATACTATCAGTCTTCAACATCCGTGACATAAGTGACGGAGTGATCCTGCCTGGAGACCCGTCTACCCACCATGACGTGCGGTTTGACGTGCTTGCATTCAATCTTGAGGTTAATGAAGTAGTCGAAGGAGAAGTTTCCGAGCTGGTTGAATTCGGCGCCTTCGTAAGGCTGGGACCGCTCGATGGCCTTGTGCATCTTTCGCAGATAACGAACGATTTCATAAATTACGACAGGAAATCCGCAATGTTCGTGCTGAGGAATACCGGAAGAAGCTTGAAGAAGGGGGACAATGTCTATGCAAAAGTTTCAACAGTAAGCATGAAGAACAACATAAAGGATACAAAGATAGCGCTTACAATGAGGCCAGAGGGCCTTGGAAAGCCAGAGTGGCTAAAAGAGCCAAAGGTCCCTGCCAAGAAACCTCAGGAAAAACGCGGGCCAAGGAGGAAGTGAATAGGTAGTATATATGGAAAAAGCGTGCAGAGCTTGCAGGGTAATAATAGCGCAGGGGGATGTCTGCCCTATCTGCGGCAAGTCCGACCTTACATCCAAATGGAATGGCTATATAGTAATCCTTGACTATGAAAAATCAGAACTCGCAAAGAAGCTAGATATCAAGGTAAATGGGACATACGCCCTTAACATAAACGACTGAAGCTGCTTTACTTTACGCTTCTAATCTTTGCTGTTTTCGGATTTCTCCCTTGCGTACTCCTCTTCCACCACTACCTTCTTCACTTCAGGCATATACTCCATAACTGCTGCAGTGAACCTTGATTTGTTCAAGAAATAATCGGCATCCTTTTTAATTTCTGCGCCGAATCTTACTTTTACCGTCCCTGAAGATGCCTCAACGCCTTCTGCAGAAAGATCGTATGATTCAGCCAACGCCTTGATTTTCTCGCCCTCCTTTTCTACCTTTTCTACAACTTTTATCTCGTAAGCAAGCTTTTGTCCTGCAAGCGGGTGATTTGCATCTACCATAACGCGGCTAGAGTTGACGCTCACTACTGTCGCTATAGTTCCATCAAGGTCTACCTGCATGCCTGGATAAGGATCCATATCTCTCTTCCTGAACTCAGAAAGAGGCATTACCTGCACAAGGTCCTTGCTTCTCTCCCCATAAGCATCTTTGGCTTCAAGTTCTACCTTCTTTTCCTCGCCTATCTTCATCTCTTTCAGCACAGCATCAATGCTTTTTAGCAGGTTTCCTTTTCCTACAACTACCAGTTGCGGCGTGTATTTCCTGTCTTCTTTGTATATTCCCTTTTCCTCAGCCAATTTTCTGTCTGTTGTCTGTATAAGCTCGCCGTCCGAAGCCCTCCATAAATTGTACTGTATCTTTACGAAATCTCCATCGCTGAAACTCATTTAATCACGTCTCAAATAGAAAGTTTTAAAGTATGGAATAACCGAATAATATCTTAAAAATACATTTATCTAAGTTTGCTCTGTAATTTATATGTTTCTATCTTAGTGGAAAGCAGCTTTCCTGGTTCGGATGTGTTTACGATGGACAAAAAACGCGCAATAGAATTCATAGTGCTCCTCTTTTTAGCCGTAGCCTTCCTTACTTCATACGCGGCATTCGGAGGCACAGGCTCAGCCACAACTACTGTGGCGTCGACCACCACTGTTCCGCAAACAACGTATGCTTCAGGCAATGCAAATACTGTTGTAATCGGATACAACTATACGCTTCTGGCGACTTCCGTATGCACGCCAAATGCCATTCCTGCAATAAATGCAGTCAAAGCTGCAGTAGCGCCGCTCTCTGACAACGACACCCTATTCTATTCCTCTGTCAATTCAAGTTCCATACTGCTGGCGCTTTCGCAATCCGGGAATATGACCGGCCAGCAGCTCTACGGATACATGGCCAAAAACATGGGCCAGGCTTATTTTAACTGCACGAAGTTCTACGGCGGCGCGATAGTCACAGTTCCGCCTACGATAAGCCTTGTAATAAATTCACAAAGTTATAACCTTCTTGTTCCTGCAAGCTTCAGAAAGGGGACAGTGCTCCAGCAGCTTAATTCCAGCCCCTCCAACAGCATAAGCGTCAGGATACTTGCGCTGGTTACGCAGAATGGCTCCATATACAGCATGAAACTTCTCAAAGGCTGAATAAAGATGGAAAGCGAGGCGCTAAGGCGTGAAATAAGGAAGATAGCATTAAAAAATGCATCAGACTACGGCGCCGCGCACGCAGGCGCTGTGATTGGAAAGATACTGTCAAAATTTCCCGAACTCAAAAATGAAAGGCAAATGCTCTCTGAGGAAGTCGGGAGGATCGTTGAAGAAGTAAACATGCTGGGCAAAGAAGGGATAGCGCGCGAAGCGAGCTCCTACATGGAAGAGTTTGAAGCCGAAAGGCAGGCAAAGGCGGAGAGTTCGTCAAAGCATAACTTCTCGATACCAGGAGCAGAAAAAGGCAAATTCATTACCCGGTTTCCTCCGGAACCAGGCGGCTACCTGCACCTCGGCCATGCCAAAGCAATATTTATAGAAGACACGCTCAGGAGCATCTACGAAGGGAAACTGCTGCTTTACTTTGACGATACAAACGCCGAGAATGAAAAACAGGAGTTTGTAGATGCGATCAAAGTGGACCTGGAGTGGCTCGGAGTCAAATTCGACAAGGAATACTACGCGAGCGATAGCATACCTATGCTGTACAACTACGCACAGGCCATGATTGATGGTGGCAAAGCATATGTGTGCTTATGCAATGGGGATAAGATAAAGGAAGGCAGGGCATCCGGAATACCATGCGAGCACAAGGCGCAGAAAGTAAGCACGAACGCGGAGCTCTGGAACAAGATGATGAAAAAGGAATTCAATGAGAACGAAGCAATACTGCGTTTCAACTCAGATATGAAAGCGATAAATACCACGATGCGCGATCCCACCCTTTTCAGGATAAAGAAAGCCTGGCATTACCGCCAGGGAGACAAGTATTCTGTCTGGCCTACATACGACTTCTGCACTCCAATCATGGATTCAATAAACGGAATAACAGACACCCTCAGGGACAAGCGGTATGAGATGAGGGACAATCTATACTACGCTATTCTTGATGCCCTTGGCCTCAGGAAGCCGAGAATAACCAGCTTCGCAATAGTAGAGATAGCAAACAACGTTACCTCAAAGAGGGAGATAAGGGAAATGATAAAAGATGGGCGCATATCCGGTTTCGATGACGTAAGACTTGCGACAATAGCTGCCCTGAGAAAGAGAGGCGTAAAGCCAGAAGCCATCAGGGAGTTTGCGCTTAGCTTTGGCATGGGAAAGTCGGAGAGCGTCTCAAGCATAGAGGCGCTGTTGAGCATAAATCGCAGGCTCATAGAGAAAAACGCAAAGAGGCTCTTCTTCGTGGAGAAGCCCATAAGCCTGATTGTGAAGTCCATACCTGAAGAGAATAAAAAGGTCAGCATGGAAGCGAACACAGGCGGAAACCATGAAAAGAGGGAGTATCTGCTAAACAATGTTTTCATGATAGACGAAGCCTCAGCAGAAAGCGTAAAGGAGGGCGCCATACTCAAGCTGATGGATCTCTTTACTGTCAAAGTGACTAAAGTAATCAACGGCTCGATAGAAGCCGAGTATGCGCAGCCTCAGGAACCTTATACGCGCATTGTTTGGCTGAACGAAGGCAACTACCGCAGCTGCGTGCTTATCAACATAGGGGATCTGCTTTCAGGCGACAACTTCAATGAGGATAGCATAAAAAGAACAGTAGGGTTTATAGAAGGATATGTTGATAAACTTACCATTGGCGACGTAGTCCAGCTTGAAGGGAGAGGATTCTTTAAACTGGATGAATCCAAAAGCAGATCATTTATATCCCTGTAGAGGAGATTCATGATGGTAGAAACCCTGGTACGCTCTGTTGGTGAGAGCGTAAAGAAGCCCCAAGAGAAGGCTATTGAAAAAATCCAGATGCCGCAGCAGAGAGATAATTTCTATACAAACATACTGAGGCAGGTGGTCAAGGAAAATTGGGCAGGAAAGGCCCAGCAGGGAAGTACAAAGCCGGTCGCAATAACGGCGCTGGAGGAGCATGCGACAAGGATGCACAATCTGCTTGGTACACTGGAGTATGAATACATGTGCATGCCAAATGTAATTGCACATGCCAAAAAGATGGAGAGGGACGAGTTGCAGAGGTACCTCTCGTCCATAGAGGCGGCAACTGCCGCTTATAAGTACACGCATGATCCTGATTCGCTGAGCTATTTTGTTGCAGGGCTTACCCTCAAGGCCAAAGATGCAGACACTGTCGAGAAGCATCTTAATGACCATATACATAAACTGGAGCACAGAGCCAGCACGCTCGCAGTAAAGTCAGACAAGGAAAGGAGAGAAGCCGAGGTCATATCAAAGGAGATTGCAAGGCGGAGAGGCAGCTTGCTGAGATTCCTGAAAAAGGGCGAGATCTCGCTGCTTAATTCGAATCTTGAGCTTAGGTCAAAGAGGATAAGGGCCTTTTCAAAGGGAGCGCAAAGGTACTACGGCATAGTACTAAAAATAAAAGAGATGGCTAAGAAGCAATAGCCTCGGCGGCCGCGGATAACCCGCAAGATATTAAAATACTGCTTTCTCTATATTGACTGGAGGTTAAAGTGGCTTCGACAAGAATCTACATAGGCAGCGATCATGCCGGGTTTAACCTCAAAAACAAAATAGGCAGGTTTCTGAAGCAGGCAGGCTATAGTGTAGAGGACATGGGCCCATATTCTTACAACAAGGAAGATGATTATCCGGATTACGCACTCAAGGTCTGCAGGAAGGTGCTTAATTCTAAAGGCAAAGGCATACTGCTCTGCGGCTCCGGCCAGGGCATGGACAGAGCTGCAAATAAGATTCCGGGCATACATGCGGCAGTCTGCTGGAACAAGGCATCTGCGGTAGTTGCTAAAGAACACGGCAATGTTAATGTATTATGCATGGGCGAGAGGTTTGTAAGACCACAGATGGCAGAGAAGATTGTGGAGGCCTGGCTGAAGAATGGCTTCAGCGAGGAAGAGAGGCACAAGAGAAGAATAGAGAAAATAAATAATATTGAGAAAAAATTCAGCAAAAGGAAATAGTATGATAATAATAGACGGCCCGGCAGGCAATGGCATAGGCAGAGAGGTTGCAAGAATATTGGGAAGTGAGTATCTCTCCACAGAGCATAAGATCTTCCCTGACAGCGAATCATATCTGCGGATACCCGAGCTTCATGATCCCGATAACGTGGTAATAGTGCAGTCAACATACCAGCCGCAGGACAAACACATAATTGAGCTGCTCCTCATGGCCGATACGGTAAAAGCGATGGGCGCAAAGAGCATAACTGCTGTTGTTCCGTACCTTGCCTATGCGAGGCAGAACAAGCAATTTAGCGACGGCGAGCCGGTAAGCATAAAGACTGTGCTGAAGCTCTTCGATAATGCGGGGATAGGCTCATTGGTAACAGTAGAGCCACATAAGCCTGACCTGGAGACAATTTTCAGAGGTAAGGTTGCCTTGATAGGGATGACAAGGCCGCTGGCTGAGAAACTAAGGAAAGATGTGGATGAGCCATTCGTGCTCGCTCCTGACAGGAGCAGTTATCCGCGTGCAATGTCGCTTGCAGAGGAATTGGGATGCGAATGCGATTACATAGATAAGGAAAGGGATAGGAAGACAGGCGAGGTTAAGATAGTAGAATCGTTAAGGAAGGATCCAGAAGGCAAAGTGGCGGTTATAGTTGACGATATGATAACAACCGGCGGAACAATCGTGGCAGCAGCCAGGCTGCTTAAGGCAAACGGCGCTAAAGATATTTTCGCTGCGGCAGCGCATCTCCTAATGGTTAACGACGCCTATGGAAAGTTGAAAAATGCAGGAGTCTCAAAGATATACGGGTCGAACACAGTGCCGTATGAAAGTGCGAGCGTATTCGATGTCTCCCCGGACATTGCGCGCGCTATCAGCGGCCTTGAATAGTCAATCCCCAAGAAGCCTGTTGTTTACATCGTCAAACAGTCTCTCGCTTTCTTCGGGATTTCCTGCGCTCATAAGCACAGTCTCATTTTCCCTTACTTCAAGTATGTCGGATATAAACTTATTCTCCTCTTCACTTACAAGATGCCCATCGGAATTGGTATAAATAAAGAGAGGCCGGCCTAGTCTCTCCAGCTCTTTCCTTACCTCTTCCTTTATCCTCTCGTAGGATCTGCTATCAAGCTTCACTGCCAATACCCTCCCGCTGCCGCGCATAGTTGTATCTATCGCACCAACTTTGGTGTTCGTGAATGCGCTTGTAACGTCAAATATCTGAAGATAGTTCTCTGCTGCCTTGCTGCCCCTGGAAACATAGGTGCCCCCTTTCTTATCCAGCCGCTGTATGGATATGCCAATAGCTACCAATACTGCTATGATCAGGTAATAGGCATAAATGGGTTCGTTCAAAAGCAACCCTGCAAAAAGTATTGTTATAAATGGGGAGAGGAAGTAAAGATTTGTAACGAATGTGGTTTTCAGCACCCTGAAGGAGCTGTAATAGAAGAACGGCACCGCTATATTCGCAATAATGCCTATATAAAGAAGTGCTGCAAATGTGCCTGGATTCAGTATCGGAAAGGCAGCACCGCTGTAAATAAAGAGGAAAGAAGCTATGGCAAGGGCTACTATATTAAACATAAACATGGAGCTTTCCATATCTGAGGTATACCGTTTCAGAAAAACTGTGGAGAACGAGACAATCAAAGTCATAAAAACGAGGAATGTTATGGTTAACTCATTTGCGCCTGAAAAGACAGAAAAACTGCCTCCGGTCAATGCGATGTAAATGCCTACAAATGCTATCGCAAGTGCAGCTATCTGTATCTTCGATACCTTTTCCTTGAGCAGAATGGGCAGGAAAAGCAGCATTAGCAGCGGCTGCATCCTGTATATAACAGTTGCCAGTGAAGCGCTTACAAATTGCTCCGCGTAGATAAGCCCATAGTCGGCAAATGCAACACTCAGAAAACCCATCGTCCCTATCAGAAGGAATTCCTTGGGATTCATCAGATAGCCTCTCAGCTTGGCGGCTTTCTTCCGGGCAAGTACGAGGAGCAGGGAAGCCGGAGCCGCTATAAGGTAGGCCATGAACATAAAAGCGAATATGCTGATTCCGTTGTTATCTGCTACCTTTAACGCCAGTGGAAAGAGAGCCCCTCCAACCAGCGAGAATGTTATGAATAAGTATGCCCTTAATTTTATCTGCATAAGGTTAATCATCTGCATATTAATTTAAACGCTCCATTATTATGCAATTTAGATGTTAATTTTAGTTATTTTGAAAGTATTATAATGATTGGCTTCCATATAATCTTATGTCAGAGGAGTACAAGATTCAGAGCCGCTTTAACAAGGACTATAGCATTGTCTCAAGAAAAATTACCAGGTTGCTCTCTGAAAATGCACGCATGCCCGTTATGGAGATAGCCGCAAAGACAGGCATATCCCGGCCCACCGCCAAGGAGAGGCTTTCCAAACTGCAAAGCGGGCTTGGCATGAAGTATACTCTGGAAATGGATGAGCGCATGCTTGGGTTTTCGAACCCGCACTTGATCGCTGTGAGATTCAGGCAGAAGCCGTCTGATTACGGGAAAATAAAAGAATTGCTTCTCAAATCATATGTTCCGCAGCTGGCGTTTGCTACGAAAGGCGCGTACGATATGGTGATTTATGCAAATGCATTCTCCTCCAGGGATTACGTAAAATGGGACAGGAGCATGAGAATATTGCTAGGCGAGTATAACACCGAGTGGAGGCAGTCGGAAGTCGTGCACAGGCAGCTTGGATTCTTCCCGGTACGCGATGAGGCAATATCAAAATCCAGAATAGACGGCAAATACAAGTCGATACTAAGGCTTCTAAATGAAAATTCCAGAATGTCCTTCCAACAAATTTCAAAGGAATTGGGAATGCATTTTAACACCGTAAAATACAACTATTACAAGCTTATAGAGCTGGGCTACATAAAAAGGCCAACAATAACCATGAGCCTGATAAAGGGCATTTCGTTTATGACGTTCTTCAGCAGCTACACGCTCTCGGAAGAGTATGAGAATGAGTCCGCGCGCGCACGCCTCGCCTTCATGAGCGACGATGAGAACCCTCTCTTAAGCAGGTATCTTATCTGTGCACCCCTGATAGGCAACTACGACTTCTTCACGCTCGGTGTCTTCGATAATAGCGATATTGCATACAAAGCCGATATCCGATATCATAAAAGGCTGTTTGCGGAGAACGGCATAAAGATCGATTATGCTGAGGTAAGCGATGTGCTTCTTGGCAGGATCCCGATAAGGAATGTCGACATACGCAAGGAGTACAATAAGGTTGCATGGATTGCTGATTTTGGAGAAGAAACTTTTCAGAGAGCATGAATTTACAAAATAACACGTTTTGCCAAACCAATTGCAAATTTTCAAACAGTATATAAATTGCAAAAGAGAAATATATACTGGGTTTTGGTATGGCGTGGAAGGATAATATACTATTCTCATCCCTACCCGCCCCATTCTTTCACCGCCACTCCAATCCCATAAGACTCCGGCTTTACCTTTTCCTGTTTAATGCTGGATACAATGTTATGGCATGTTGCGATTACGGAGAAAGAGGATAAGCCGCGTATATTTGTAAAGAAGGACAGGAATACATAGCGAATGATATACGCTTGCCAATATGGGACATGCGAAGCCAATGGAGAAGCGACATGCGCAAATGCCGTAAAGAATTACGTCTTATGCGGAAGTATATCCTCAGTATCAATCCTGCATTCCATAATGTATTCTACTGGGCCTGAGAGGAACACCTTTTTCTCCCCGGCCCTTACCACAAGAATGCCTCCGGCAACTTTGACCTGAACAGGATTCTCCACCAAATTCTTTTTGACAGCGGCATATGCTGCTGCGCAGGCTCCACTTCCGCAAGAGGAAGTCACGCCAACTCCACGCTCCCATACTCCCATTGAGAGGTCATGCCTTCCAGACACAAAAACAAATTCCGCATTTGTGCCTGCAGGTGCAAATGCCTTGCTTGTCTCTATTAATCTGCCATATTTTAGTGCATCGTCAAACGCATTATTTTCGTCCCCCACAAATACCACAAAATGCGGGTTTCCCACATTGACTACGCTTCCTTTCAGTCTGCGCTTTCCAGCCAGTACGGACAGTTCACCCAGCAGCCTTGCCTCGCCTACGTCAACGCCCACATACTCCTCATTCTCTATTTCTACACTTAGCAACCTGCCGCCGTTGCTACCTCCGGCTTCTACAGTGCACATATCTTCTACGAGCTTCTTCCTGTAGAGATAGCTTCCAAAGATCCTGGCCCCATTTCCTGACATCTCTGCTTCGCTTCCATCAGGATTAAAGACACGCATCCTGTACTTTGCAATTTTGCTTTTGCTATTGTTTACCACAAGCATACCATCCGAGCCAATGCCGTAATCTTTGCTGGAGAGTTTCTTAGACAATGCCTGATAATACTGTTCAAGCGATCTCTCCAAATCCTCCATTATGAGGTAGCTGTTTCCAAGTCCATGCATCTTAGTTATTAAGATTCTCATAAAACCATTCTTTCCTTATTCAGTTATCTTCCTTATCACATTTTTAATGTTGGAATATGTAAGCCGCTCTATCTTGTCACGCGTGAATCCCTGCTTTGAAAGGCTCTTTAGGAATAATGAATAGGAGTTCATACTGGGAATTCCAGACATATACTGTGTAGGGGATTTGGAAGGGTCATAAACCTTCTCCGCAGGCGCATGGGGTGCGTGATCGGTTTCAATCCAGTCTATCTTCCCTTCCCTGAGTAATCTGACAAGCTCTTCAGTATATCCTGGTTCCCTTATGGGCGGATTTACCTTGTATACGAGCCCGGAAGCGTCCTGCATCTCATCTGTTGAAATGGTAAGGTGGTGCGGCGTAACTCCGCAGCTTATCTTCATAGCGCCGCGTGCATCGCTTATCAACTCTACTGCTTCAGGCACGGTTACGTGAAGAATATGCAGATGCGCGCCCATTCCTGCTTCAGCGGCAAATCTTATCTGATCCCTTACTGATTCCACTTCCGCTTCAGGAGGCCTTGCAAGATTCCACGTATATGGCCTGGAGGGGTCCCAAAGTTCCGGCTTGAACAGGCTTTCCTTCTCACAGTGGACTGCCAGCACTCCTTCGTATCCTGCATCAGAGAGAACCCGATACACTTGCGCTTGTGCCTTTTCGTCTGTAATGGCAAGGCTCCCTGTAGACCTGCCGGCAAACATCTTGATTCCAGCCACTCTTGGATTAGTTTCTGCTATCCTTGCTGCCTCTTTTATCTGGCTTGGGTCGTTGGTAACACCTATGTAAAGGTAGTAGCCCTCAAGACAGCCTTCCTTCCTGGCGGTATCAAGCCTGCGCTTTACAAGCTCTTCGTTGGTTATGCTCGGGCTAGTATTAGGCATATCCACAAATGCCACTATCCCCTGGCTCCTTGCGGTTTCAGTAACCGACCTTATAGTTGCCTTATACGACTGCTCCCAGTCTCTGCAATGCACATGCGGATCTATATGTTTCATGGCCCCATCGATAAGAGATAAAGACGGCTAACCTCGCATAACCTGTTTTACAATGTAAATTCAAAGTCAACTCTGCACGACCATTTGCTGAACGCTGCTTCCGCAGTTCGGGCATGTGTATTCGGCGCCGTCCTGCGACACTACGCAATTAGTGCAGACATATCCGCTGCATCCATCGCAATAGAAGGCCCTCCCGCTTACTGCATCTCCACAGTTCAGGCATCTATAGAGTTTTGCCATTAAACCACAATGAATATTGGTAATGCACCTTTATAAAACACGCCATTTCATGCGGCAACACTGCGCATCACATAAATATATATTAGCCTGAAATAGTGCGAGGAATGGCATGCGAGCCTGCCTCATATAAAGGTGATTCTGCAGTCAGGATTTTTGCCCTGATGAAAGTTCCTGGCTTTATGCTGTTATCTTTCAGGCAGGCTCTTTCCAATACTAACATATTCGCATGCCGCAAGTACTCCTAATTGTTGGCCAGGCGCGCCTTCACGATGCTCTGCCTATCATCCTATCAGTTCTCTATAGGCCTCTCCACTGGTTTTATCAGCGCCTCCATTCTCCTGCCGTTCCTTAAGAATTCTACACTTACACCTTTTTGTATAAGTATTTTTGAGAGGGCAACAAGGAGCCCCTTTATATCCCTGATTTCATATCCTCCTATCCTCTGTATTATATCTCCTGGCCTCAATCCGGAGGCATCTGCAGGCCCTCCTTGAAGCACATCTGCAACTATCACTCCAGATTCCGCAGGAACGCCGAATCTTATGGCAAGTTCATGATTCATGTTCAGCACAGAAATGCCGAGTGCAGGCCTTATAACCCTGCCATTCTTCAAGATCTGGTCCATTACCCATCTTGCCGTATTTATCGGTATTGCAAAGCCCACTCCCTGAGCAAACGGCACCATGGCCGTATTAATACCTATTACATTTCCTTCGGAGTCTGCAAGCGGGCCTCCGCTGTTGCCCGGATTTATCGCCGCATCGGTCTGAACCAGTCCTTCGAAGATGAAATCAGCCCATGGGAGCGGCCTCCCCAGTGCGCTTACCACGCCTACAGAAACCGTTGCACCGCCCGGCATATCGAGCGAATTCCCTATAGCTAGCGCAAACTGGCCTACCTTCAGCTTCTCGGAATCGCCCAGCTTTGCTGCATGCAAGCCTTTCCCAGCTATCTTTATCAGAGCCACATCAGTTTCCTGGTCTGCCCCTATAATATCTCCAGAATACGCCTTTCCATCCTTAGTTACAACGTCGACTCTTCCTGCCCCTTCAACAACATGATAGTTTGTAACTACGTAGCCTTTAGAATCCACTATAAACCCTGATCCGGCTCCATGAATTGGCGCGCTACTGAATGGATGCTCTCTTCGTGCCCTGATGCTCCTTATAGTAACAACGCTCTCGTACAGCTCTTCCACTGCTCTTGTTATCTTGTTTTCAAATTCTTCCAATGCCATAAATCCACCAGCCAACAATATAGGACATCATATATTGTAAACTGCAAGTATTTAAATCTATAGGATTTCCTATATGTATCTGCCTAGCTGGCATCTGGGTTATATTACGACAAATGGCAGCTTCTTTAAATAAAAGAAGCAATAAATTGCACGCTCCCCTGCAGCATTTATTGCCGTCATTCACTATTCAGCCATTTTGATGCCTTTCCATGTTTGACAGTAAATATAATTATCAAATTTAAAATAAGAAGGTATGTTGGAAATGCATAAGCCGAAAAAGTCCATACATTGATTGCCGTATAAGCGGTAATGGCGGAAAAGGCTCCCGAGGCATATATCCAAATCGATTCTGTTTTAGGGTTTCGCCGCGCCTTAATGATGGTTGGCATTCCTGCCAGTCCGTCGGCAGCGATAGAGAATAATATCGCTATATCCGGTGCCTTTGTTATATACCATAGCAGGATGGCTGCGGCGGATAAGAGGCCAAAGACATAATCCGATTTTCTTACCTTCCAGTAAGCCTTTTTTACCGCAAAAGACGACAAAAATATTAGCAAAGGCGTAAATCCGTTTATGAAAATAGGTATTACTGCCAGCCCTACTTTGCTTGAAACTTCCGCTGCCGATGCAATTAAGGGGGCTATGGTCCACATCAGCCACGTTATCCTGTTTGGCTTGGCGCTCCCTTTCAACATTGCATATATGTATACGCCTCCGCTGGCCAGCGATGCGAATGCGGCTAGAAACACCAAATATCCTGAGAACAAAACCATGCTATCCAATTCCCTCTATTAAACGGTTAAAAATCAATCCAAGAATAAATCCGGCATATTCCTATATTCTAATCCACAAATCAGATAATACTAACTCTATTGGCTGTAAGAAAATGTCCTTCTCCTTGGTTTTGCTAATAAAATCTGCTAATTAATCAGATTTATTAACAGATGGAAGTTCAGATGGAATTTTTTGCTTTTCCGCCTCAATTTTCCGGATCCATTCATCTGCTTTTGGTATTAGGAACTTATACTCCCTCCGAGAGGTTGCTATCAAAAAACCCTCTGCGCCAAGCCCTATCATTGGTGTTTTGCTGTACTTAACGATCTGGTCCAAAGGAATGTCAAACTTAATCTCTTGTTGGGGATGTCTTTCTAGATATTTGGCATTTCCCGGAGTTAATCTGAATCTTATATCCGAGTCAGTTAAATACAAATAACCGGCAAGACCAATACCTGACCTGTCAATCTCTTCGCCCTCGAGTTTAGCAGGAGCGGCATAAATTGCCTGCTTGCCATCTATCAATTTAGTTTCGGAAACCATCTTTTCTACCATCCGCTGATATACAAGCACTGAGATCATTACAATTGCCATGATAATAATTAAAATAAGGAGTGCTGCAGGATTAAATCCAATCCTGAACAAATTCAGTATAACAAGTGCTGCCATAATAATAATGAAAACTGTCCTCTTTTCCATAAATAAAGATTGATATCTTAGGTTTAATAAATATGTACTTCCAATTTTCCTGCTTGCTTTCATATTCCAGAAAGAATCCGAGAGTCCGTAATTTGACAGTTATACGCAAATATCATAAGTTCTTCTCTATAACTTCAGCATACTTGCGCTTCAGCTTAGAAAAGCTTGCTGCATTCAGGTTAAGATACACAAAATTCTCCTGCCTAAAGTCTTTCAAAACATTTCTTAATAGCAGTATATGTTGCAGCAGATTATGCCTTTCTGCAATATCTCTCAACTTGCCCATGTCTATTCCAGAGTAAAATAAAAGACCAAGTATATCAATTGCATCTTTGTCACCTTTCTGGCTTGTCAGCCTGTCAGATGCGGCTCCAAGTTTCAGAAGTACCAGCGCTTCTGGTACTGGCACGCTGAAACCCTCCACTCTCGTTCTATATTTGCCCAAGAGATCTTTTGCAGGTAAGGCAAGATCAGAATAACCCGGAAGGTAAACATCTATATCAAAAAGGCCGCCTTTAATCTCATACTTCCTAAGCCTCTCGTTCTTGTCTATTCTATACCTGCTCTCAAGAGTCCTAAGTACGGTATAGTCAATCACAATGTCTATGTCTTTTGATTTCTGCAGTTTTGTGTATAAGTATACTGCCCAGCCACCTATAAGTGTAAACTCAAACTCTTTGCTGATCTCCTGCAGCTTAACCCAACTCGCATTCGTAATCTCGCTGTTCCAGAATTCCTTCATATTCCCAGCTTTTTTTCAAGTGCTTCTACAAAGTCCCTTGCATACCATGCTTTAATATTCCAAAGGTCTGCGAATAGCTGCGCTTTGCATACCGAAGAATGTTCTAGCAGTTTGTTTTTTATCATGCCTTCCATATTTTCATCTGAGGATAGCACAACTAGGTTAGACGGGCCGTCCACTTTCGCAAACCGTCTTTTTATCTCATTTAAGCTGTCTTCAGTAGCGTATGCGTACACTTCACTGTAATCTGCAGGCACGTCATTGAAGATAAGCTTATATGCCGTGTAGCACGTAAATGCTATGTCCTCAGGCATGCCTCGTTCTATTTCCCTGACAGGTGCATCTACTCTTGTCTGATATGCAATATCTTTTGCAAATTTTCTTTTTGTAGCCCAGTAAAGCAGCAGTCTTTCCAGCGAGATAACCTCAAACGACCGCATATTTATCCTTACCGCGTTTATTTCTTCGAGGTTCTTTACCGCGCCATTTACTGTACTTAGTGACAATCTCAGAGCATTTGATATCTCAAGCTGTGTGAACTTTTTCCTACCATCAATGTAGCCGCAGGCTACATATCTGTAAACAATCTCCTGCCTGTTCATATTTCTTATTTTAAATCTTACTATTTTTATATATTTCGTAAAAAGTCGAAATATTTAAATATAAGCCGATAAATACGAAATTTGGATAACAAACCCTGCCAAAATAATAATTGCACAGTACTCTTAAGAAAATACCTGTTTTCCTGCCTGCTTTCATATCCCAAAAAGAATCGGGGAGTTCGTGATTTGAACACGAGTCTTCAGCGCCCAAGGCTGAAAGCCTGCCAGACTAGCCTAACTCCCCAGGATAAAATAAGAAAACCTGATTAATGATAACGCGCTTATCTATTTAACGCTATCCTTGAGAAGAGCTTTCGGAAGAAAATGGCTGCCTATGCAAAGCACGCTGTCAAAGCCTTTCTTGCGCAAATCTATCGCGGTTATCGAGGCGTTTCCCGGGTTGACTCCGCGCATTTCGGCTTCATCCCTTTCAAGTATCAGGCTCAGCAAAGCCTTTATGGGATCCATATGCGTTACTGCCAAGCTTACTCCATCCTTAGTTCCCCTGACAAACCTTTCCATCCTCGCTTCTATGCTCTTCCATGGCTCCATATCGGGATAATTGTTCTCTATCTGCATAATATTCTGCCTTTCAAGCGCTGCTCTTGTGCCAAAATTCCATTCCTCCAGCTTGCCAAAATTTCTCTCCACAAGAAGCGGGTTTACCTCGGGCCTGATGCCCGTGTGTTCCGATATTATCTCAGAGGTTTCCAATGCACGAAGGACGGGGCTGGTATAAAAGTTATCAACCTCAATATTTTCAATTTTGGCTGCGACTCTCTCTACCTGCATCCTGCCTTCATTTGTCAGAGGGTAACGGTCAAGCCCGGAGCTGAGTATTCCTGAAACATTTGCAACGCTCTCTCCGTGCCTGACAAGAATGAGTACTTTTCCAATTGGTGGTTGCCTCTCATTATTCATGCAAGCACTATTTCTTAGGCTTCCTGCCAGGTGGCATAGGGATCTTCAGATTGGGGTATACCGAAGTAAGTTCATCTGCATTCAGGTCAAAATTAAGCTTCATGGCGCCAAGAAGCTGCCTGAAAAGATATATCCTTGATACCTCTTCCAGGCCAGAGCCATTCCTGCTTGCATTCTTTATCTTCGCCTTAGCCTCCTCAGAATCAAGTATATTGACAAGTTTCTCCAGATTAGCTGCGCTCTTTCTCATCTTTCCCAAGGATGCAACATAAGCATCAAGCAGATTCATATCGATGCCCGTATATTCAAACATCTTTTTATCAACAGTCAATAGTATTGAGGCAAGCTGCGCCGCAATCTCTTCCGGTTTTGTATCATTCCTTACGTTCATCTTCTTTATCGAGATCCACTTTCCGTACTTGGCAAGGAACGAGATAACATTAGATGGGGTTTTCGAT
This sequence comes from Microcaldota archaeon, assembly GCA_021803245.1. GTDB lineage: Archaea > Micrarchaeota > Micrarchaeia > Micrarchaeales > CABMGC01 > JAJZND01. The sequence continues at coordinate 33,157 of JAJZLT010000016.1, read as the reverse complement.
CCCTCCAGATGCATTTTCGAGGAGATGTACCTTGGAGGATTTGCTTCCTTCGCATCGTCGCCACAATTTCCAAATACCTCCTTTTTATCCGGATCCAGAGAGTAATCAATCCCAAGCTCATCAAGCACCCTTCTGAAGAGATAAGCATTTGCGAAGGGTTTCATAAGCTCATTTCCCTTTACGGCTTTCTCTACGGCCCCTTTCCCTTCGCCTGCACTAACCTTTTTGTATGCATTAGCGAGGGCGCCCAGGCCTTTCGTGCCTGCAACGATGCCTGAAGCTGCGCTATTCAGCACGTCAAAATCTATCTCGAAAAAAGCGAATGCCCTGACATCCAGGCTTCTCCTTATCTCTGCAAGGAACCTTGACACTTCAACAGGCTTGGTGCTGCTGCCTATTTCCTTGGAGTACTTCACGAACCAGCTGCTGCAGTCTGCAATGAACTCTATCGAGTCGGCCTCGTTCTCAGCCATAAGATGTACCTAGGCGCCAGCTATTACGTAGTACCCGGATGCCTTCTCTCTTGCAACGCGCTTGATTACGCTCTTCTGCATCAGGCTCACAAGCGCATTATTTACCATGCTCTTGGGCCTGTTGCACTTCTTTGCAATATCGTCCGCTGTCTTCTTCTTCTCTTCGCTCGTAGCGCCTATGTCCTTCATAGCCTGCACTACTATATTTTCAATCGGTGACAACTCTGCCATATAATCACAGTTTAAAAATCAAGCCTATTTCTTGACCCTGCTCTCCTTCCTCTTCGGCCTAAGAAATCTAGAACCGCATTTCCGGCACTTCTCAGCTCCAAGTTTGTTCCTGGACTTGCACTTCCTGCACACTGCTATCCTGAGGAGCGATTCATCTGCCATTGGAAACTTTCCCATATAAACGCCTTACTAAAGTATAAAGAGAGCTATAGAACTAGCCTTCCAGATATCATTATACATCGAAAGGTATTTAATATTTAGCAGATTATGCCGCAGCTGAAGATAAGGCCAATATGCGTGAATTCGGAATCAAGATCGGTGTGTGAATGGTTGGGGCAATTCCTCATCAAATCATCGTTTATGAGTTTTACAGCTTAAAGTATGGGCATCAACGTGGAGGCTTTGGGGTAAAGCAGGAAAGCCATAAATATCATGAAAAAACAAAAGCGTGATATACAAAGAGGCAGAGAGAATGAAACGCAGTCAAATAAATTACAGAATACAAGCTGAAAGAGATGCCACTTACAGTACCTTGCTGGATGTTAGCGCTTCTAAGTACGCCGATTCCAGGAAATTGGATAAGAATCCTGAAACAAGGGGCTATCTGGTCTTGGAGTCTGCCAAGGCAGTGATGAAGGCCTCATTTTCCATACCCGTGCCTCTCCTGCGCAAGGATGGCAATATCAGGAAAGAGCTAGCAGGTGTTGCCATGTCACGCTATGTTGAAGCCGCAATGCTGTTCAAAGAGGCCATCGCAAGGGAATCAAGTGCAGCAAAAAAGGAAATGCTTGGGGAGCGGGCGCTAGCAGCAGCCAACAGAGCGCTCAAGGCAGCGTTAATCAAAGGCATCGAAATGGAAGGAGACGATTTTGAAAACCTGATAAAATGGAGATATGAGCTGGGCGTTCATATGAAGGCTGCAATGATGCCAGCCAGAAGATGAATAAGCTGTCAAAGGCATCGCAGGTTTGTTCAACAATCTAATTTCACATTTATGAAAACTACCGGTTGCACCTGATTTTCTAAATTGTCGAATACTATCTTTCCTGAATAAGCGGAGAGTCAGCAAATAAAAACAGCATTTCAAAGGCGGTCTTAAAAGCAAAATTTCATCTAAATGGAAAATAGCCTCTGCTGCCAATGCACAAGGTATATATAAGTTTAATAAGCAGATTAAATGAGAGAGTATTTACTAACTGGTGATATTAAATGGCTACCAATTCAATAGAGCTTACTGTTGCTGATGCTCTGGTAACAGACTCAGGACGAAGCATAGCTAGAATAGATTCAAAATCACGCAAACTGCTCAATGTCACTTCAGGAGACATAATAGAGATAAAGGGGAAGATAAAATCCTCTGCAGCAATAGTCTTCCAGTCCCATCCAAGCGATGAGGGCCTGAGTTTTGTAAGGATAGACGGATACCTGCGCCAGAATCTTGGCGTTGGGATAGGAGACAAAGTCTTTATTTCAAAAGCCGAGGTAAAGGATGCTGAGCGCGTGGTGATAGCCCCGCCTCCGAGCCAGCGTCCGCCTCTCTCTCCGGATTTTTCAGAGTATGCGAAGCGCAGGCTTGAGGGCAGACCGCTGACAAAAGGCGATTCCATTCCAATACCGATGTTCGGCCTGGTCTTCAATTTCCTTGTAGTCCAGGTTGCTCCGCACGGAATAGTGCGCGTTACGAACCTTACTAACCTTACTGTCAAGGAAGAGCCTGTCTCAGAATCGCTGGTAAAGATAGCAGATGTCCATTATGAAGATATCGGAGGTCTTGACGATGCCAAGCAGAAGATAAGGGAGATGGTGGAACTTCCGATAAGATATCCGGAGCTCTTCGAGCGCCTTGGAATCGAGCCGCCCAAAGGCGTGCTCCTTTACGGCCCTCCGGGCACAGGCAAGACCCTTCTTGCAAAGGCGGTTGCCAATGAAAGCGATGCCAATTTCATCTCAATCTCAGGCCCTGAGCTTGTGAGCAAATTCGTAGGCGAGAGCGAGGAGAAACTAAGGGAGATTTTCAAGAATGCGAATGAGAAGGCGCCTACAGTAATCTTCATGGATGAGATAGATGCGATAGCTCCAAAGCGCGAGGAAGCCACTAACGAAGTGGAGCGAAGGATGGTTTCGCAGCTGCTCACACTCATGGATGGGATGCCTCCAAGGGGTCAGGTGATAATTCTTGCAGCTACCAACAGGCCAGAAGCTATCGATCCTGCTTTAAGAAGGCCAGGCCGATTCGACAGGGAAATAGAGATAGGCGTGCCTAACAGAAATGCCAGAAAGGAAATACTGCAGATACATACGCGGAACATGCCTCTTGGCAAGGATGTGAGCATAGATGAGCTCTCGGACATAACCCACGGATATACTGGAGCTGACCTTAACGCTCTTGTAAGAGAGGCTGCGATGTCGACTCTGCGTTCCCTGCTTCCTAAGATAGCAGACAAGCAGTCCATACCTTCAGAGATACTGATGAACCTTAAAGTGGTCCGCGAGAACTTCATGGATGCGCTCAGGAACATACAGCCAAGCGCGCTGCGCGAGGTCTTCGTTGAGAGGCCCAACGTGCACTGGTCAGACATCGGTGCGCTTGATAAGGCCAAAGAGGAGCTGCGCGAGGCTGTCGAATTGCCGCTAAAGCAGCCGGAAGTATTCGAAAAGATGGGCATAAGGGCGATAAAGGGAATCCTTCTGGTAGGCCCTCCGGGCACAGGCAAGACCCTTCTTGCAAAGGCTGTAGCCACCGAACGCGAAGCAAACTTCATATCTATAAAAGGACCTGAGGTGCTGAGCAAGTACGTAGGCGAGAGCGAGAAGACGGTACGCGAGATCTTCAGAAAAGCGAGGCAGGCTTCGCCATGCATAGTCTTCATAGACGAGATAGATGCAATTGCAAAATCACGCGACGGTTTTGACAATGACTCGCGTGTTTCAGAGAGGGTCGTTGATACGCTTCTTACAGAGATGGACGGCCTGCAGGAACTCAAGAACGTGATTGTGCTGGCTGCCACAAACAGGCCTGAAGACATAGATCCTGCGCTCCTCAGGCCGGGAAGGTTTGACAAGATTATAGACATACCGATGCCTAATCAGGAGGCCAGGTTACTTATCTTCAAGGTCCATACGCGCAGGATGCCGCTCGATAAGACAGTAGTACTGGAGGACCTTGCAAGCCTGACCGAAAACTACACCGGCGCAGAGATAGAGAACATATGCAGGGAAGCCGGCATGAATGCAATAAGGGCGAAGCGCGATGCAATAACAAATGCTGATTTCGAGAAGGCGCTAAGGGAGGTAAAACCGGCAATACCAAAAGAAGTAACGGAGAGAATAAAGCGGTTCAAGGATGAACCCGAGAATATGTATAGATAATTGGTGAATTTGATGCAAATAGTATTTTCAGATCCGAAACTAGGGAAAACTGCGCAGCTTGAAGTGCAGAAAGAAGCAGAGGCAAGGCTTATCGGCAGCAAGATAGGCGATGTTATTGATGGCTCGCCTGCAGGCTTAGATGGCTTCAAGCTCAAGATAACCGGAATGAGCGACAGCTCAGGAGCACCATCAAGAAGCGAGATAGACGGAATAGGCAAGTCAAGGTCCCTGCTAAGGTTCGGCACAGGCATGAGGGTAAGGTCAAAAGGCTACCGCGCAAAGAAGCTTGTAAGGGGTAACACCATAAGCGCAGACACTGTTCAGATAAACACTGTAATAGCGGAGTACGGGCAGAAGAGCGCAGAGGAGCTCTTCAAGCCGAAGGAGAAGCCTGCCGAATGAAAAGAGAATTCAGGCCATCTCCGCAAAGACGCTGCTGCCATATCCCAATCTTGCTCAATGGCACTATCATATTATCATCATACGTTGTCTTGGAAATGGCCCAATTTCTCCTTCTTGGCTTTCAGATCCCTTTTTACAAATTCATTTGCAGGGGAAACTTCACAGGGAATCCCCCTTATCACCAAAAGTAATTTAGCCATTCAACTCGAATTACTTGTATATGACTCAGAGATATCCCGAGCCTGTAGTCGGAGCTTTCATATTGAACAGAAAGGGAGAGATGCTCTTCGTGAGGTCATACAAATGGCCGGGAGTTATTACGGTGCCAGGGGGCCATATAGAGCTTGGAGAAGATGCAAATACTGCGGTGGTAAGGGAAGCCAAGGAAGAGGTGGGAATCAACCTGAAGCCCATTAAGCTCCTGATGATGCACGAAGCAATATATCCGAAAGGGTTTTATAAAAAGAGGCATTATATATTTCTTGACATTCTCTGTTTAGCCAGGAGCAGCAAGGTAAAGATAGATGGTGATGAGATACAGGGATACGTCTGGCAGAAGCCCCGGGCAGCTCTGAAGCTCAAGCTTGACAGCTTCACCAGGGCAACAGTATTGGAGTATATTAGAAAAGGCAAATGAGTGCATGATCAAACAGAGTGAATTGAATATAGGGACGCTTGGGCATGTCGATCACGGCAAGACCACGCTCACGTATGCGCTTACGCACCAGTGGACAGATATCCACAGCGAGAGCGTCAAGAGGAGCATGACAATAAAGCTAGGATATGCTGACACGCTGATAAGCAGGTGTGGCACCGGCGATTCTGCAGTCTATACCACTGCGGACGTCTGCCCGGACGGCTCAAAGCCCGAACCAGTCAGGAGGATCTCTCTGCTTGATGCTCCGGGGCATGAGACACTTATGGCAACTGCGATAGCAGGCTCAAGCATAATAGATGCAGCGCTATTTGTGATTGCAGCGTCAGAACCTGTGCCTATGCCGCAGACGCGCGAGCATCTGATGATAATAAATGCGCTTGGAATAAGCAAAGTTATAGTGGTCCAGACAAAGATAGACGTTGTGGGCAGGGAGCAGGCGCAGAAGAGCTATGAGCAGATAAAAGCATTCCTGAAGGGCAGTGTCATAGAGAATGCCAAGATAGTTCCGGTTATGGCCAACAAAGGCATAAACATAGATGCGTTGCTCGCTGAAATAGCCAATATAGAGGTGCCTAAGAAAGACCTGAATGCTGATCCAATCATGTACGTAGCGAGATCATTCGATGTAAACAAACCGGGCACTCCTATCGAGAAGCTTGTCGGCGGAGTTGTTGGCGGCTCCATAATAAAAGGCAAGTTCAAGGTAGGCGACGAAATAGAGATAAGGCCGGGCATAAACACGTCAAGGGAAAAAGGCAAGAGGGAGCAGTACGAGCCCATCTTCACAAAGATAGAGGGCCTCTCTGCAGGCTCATCAAGGCTAGAAGAGGCTATTCCTGGAGGCTTGATAGCGATAGGCACTGAAACAGACCCTTCGTTCACAAAGGCAGACGGCCTCGTCGGGCAGATTGTAGGAAAAGCCGGAAAGCTTCCGGAAACAGAGAGTAACATAACTTTAAATTACCTCTCCCTAAACAGAACTGACCTTCCAAAGCAGGGCTTCAGGGCAAACGAGCCTCTGATACTTGGCATAGGCACAGGAACCGTCGTCGGATATGTGCAGACAATAAAGCGGAACAAGCTTGGAATAAGCCTTAACCATGCGGCATGCATAGAGCCGAAATCGAAGATATCCGTGCTCAGGAATTATGGGCAGAGATGGCGGCTTGCAGGATACGGTACGCTTCTCTGACTTCCTGATGCCTTCACTTCTTCAGTTTCATTTCAATGAGTTTTAGAAGCTTCTCCCTTCCTTCCTCATTTTCAAGGTCAAACTTCCTTGTGTCTATCTGGAAACCGGCAGCGTGCGGATGTCCATTGCCGCCAAGCCTCCTTGCAAGCACCGAAATGTCTCGCTTCACGCTTCTTATGCTTCCCTTGCCCCTTTTCGTATTCACGTATATGCCTACGTCACGCCCGCCCGCCTTCATTATCGCGGCGCAGGCTTGCGTAGATTGTACGTCTTCGGCAAATCCAAGGGCGGCATAGCTTCCAAGATAATGCAGGCTCTTGAGCATCGCTTTTATCCTTGCATTGTTCTGCCTCTCGAATATCTTCCTGTCGCGCTTAATGGCAGCGTTTGCAAGCCTTCCTGAAGCAAGCGTCGCAGTAATTTTTCTTAGTCTGCCGACCTTCCCGCTCCACGAATCAAACGTATTGTAATATGTTATGGCGATGGCATATGTTCCTATTAAATCGTATTTTTCTCTGTCTTTAGGTGTGATGTTGAAGTCAGAATAATGGACTATTCCTGCCAGTTTTTTGGTAAACATGTCTTCAAGGCCAAGGAACTTCCGGGTTATTTCTGTAGCGCAGTACTTCGGATTCTCTCCCACTATGGCGATATCGCACTTGCCGGCAATTTCGCGTATATCTTTATCAGACCATATATGATGATCCAGCCAGATTACCATCCCGTTTTCAGCCCTGAATTTTTCCAATATCTCCTTAAAGAAAGCAGTGAGCCTTTCATTGATACCCATGTCCGTTATGAAGAGCACAGGGCACTTTACTTCATTTGCCCGCATATGTTCTTTTGCATACTTCAATCCATCTTCAGAATAGGTGGAGAAATAGATGTTCTTCAGCGGCACATCGAATCTTATCTTTATCAGCGCAGCACTGGCTACTCCGTCGATATCGCTTGCATGGGATAGCACAAAAACATTGTCCATGAATAAACTACCAATGAAAAGCTTTTATCACTAACTGCCGATAAAAAAGACGCCCATTGGAAAGGAAGAGAAGGCCCGCTTGCGCGGGCCTTAGATCTACTGTGGAGGTGATATAATGAGCGTATTGGTCGTCTTGCCAGCATCATATTTGTAATAAACCTTGTGACCTAGTTGGATCCTGTCCACAAGCCCATCTTTATGCAGCTTGTTCAGCCTTGCGCACGCGGCATTTCTACCGTTATACTTCATAAAAGTTCTAACGTCATCTGCGCAGACCATCCCCTTCAACTGTACAAAATTCAAGATCTTTGTGTCAAGTTCAGAGAGCGGTATTTCCCTGCTATCCTGCAGCTGCTCGGCATACTGCTGCTCCTGCGCTTCTCCGCCGTACAGCGTATCAAGCTCTTTCTGCAGGGCATTCACTTTTTCCATTATGCTTGCCAGCAGCTTGTTTGTCCTCTCCCGCTCCTCAGTCATGTACTTTATAAGCGACGAAGGCACGCTTTCGGACTCAGCTACCTGCTCTATAGTGTTTTTTCTTGTGGCGAGGTTCTGTATCTCCTCTCTAAGGTGCCTGATTTCCTTTTCTATCTGTCCCCCGCGCCTAGCCATTTTATCATCCAGCAACAATCTTCCATGAACCATACATGAACGTTTCATGAAGCATCCATGAACCTTACAGGGACACTTCATGAAAGAATCATGATTGAATCATAATAGGAATGTAAAAGTATTTAAATCTTTCTCAATCCGCATGGCTCTATATAATAAGCGACGAGAGGCAAAGCGTAGGCCATAATCCTGCAAGAAACTGGGCTTTATTGACCTCGATTTTAAGCTGCAGGAAATTTTGCTAACTTCAAATCTCCATGATTGCGCGCAGCAGCATAGGCAGAATATGCGATCCAGGCGTATGCACTACTTATTTGTCTTAGGTTTTTGCAGTTGTAGATAATTACCCAGTTATGTAAAATAGCGCCCTGATGGCTAAGCTTTTTAAAGCTTTAAGTCATTACCTTTTTATGACATATATTGACATTCTAACATCGCAACTCTTTGCGCTAGGCTTCATGGGCCTCACGCTTCTATACATAATAATACACGGCATATTTTTGTACAGGAAAGGCAAATCCGCAGAAGCAGCAATAAGCTCCGGTGCAATTCCGCTTGCGCTCCTGGGCTTCTATGCCTTCATCTCGAGCCTTTACGGACAGTTCACATGGCCACTGCCTGGCAGCTATAACATCCTTTATTATGATATATTCGTACTGGTTGGCCTTCTTTTTATAGGAGGCGCATGGTCCATATACAAGGGCATGAAGATACAGTACATCGGCTTCATGGGATTTTTATTGGGCATAATGTCAATAATATACGGCACGAGTGCGTACAATCTGCGTCTCTCCCAGTCTCCACTCGGAGTACTTGGCCTTTTCCTCCTCTTTGGAATATCCGGGATATTGGGATGGCCGCTGACAATAATGGTAGACAGGGCAGAAGCAAAGGTAAAGAATAAGAGCTCTGCGTGGATACTGCTTGTGATCCTTTTCTCGATCTTTATCTTCCTGGCAAGCGTAGTTGCGCTTTATACTGCGTCAGTAGCTTTGCCTGTGCATTTAAAGAGCCCTCCGTAGTTTTTACTGATCCAGCACCACTGGCATCGATACGTTTAATCTGACAAGAAAGATGTACCTGGCTATAAGTACTGTTGCCCGTGGCGGGTGCATCAAAGCATATGATTTCTCCAAGCTGCAATAAAACCGGCGTAAAGTAAAGTGCTGATGCATAATGTATAAAGAAGTTTGCTGCGATAATAAAATTGCCTCTAATCCTGTGGTTTAATGGAGCAAATATTGATACCCCACAAAAGGGCAAAGGAGCTTGCAGGCATGCTGCATGAAGTTAGCAAGTCTCTCGGATGCAAAGTGGAACTCAAAGAAGAGAATCTTGTGCTGATAAGCGGACCAGGATACGAGGAATACAACGCGAAGAATGTGATTCAGGCGTTTGGGAGAGGATTTGAGATGAAGGTGGCCGAAAAGCTTCTTCTGGAAGACTACTTCTCAAAGTATGTATATCTGAAGGATTTGTTCAGAAACGAGGCGCAGATAAGAAGAATAAAGGCAAGGGTTATAGGAAGAAACGGCAGGACAAAGGAGTACATGCAGGAAGTAAGCGGCGCATCAATTTCAATATACGGAAACACTATCGGAGTAATAGGCACTGTCGAGCAAATAGATATAGCTGTTACTGCCCTTAATGTTCTGCTGAAGGGCGGCACGCACAAAAAAGCATACAGGATAATGGAGCGCAAGCGGCGCGATTTTAGGCTAAAGGGTTGATTTATTGGCTGAAGACAAGCAGGTATCTGCAGATGAAATTTTCAAACAGTTCAAGGAACACTCCATCTCTGAATTCTTCAGGAGAAACAGCCAGATGCTGGGCTATTCGGGCAGGGTGCGTTCGCTCACAACAATAGTGCATGAGTACGTAAGCAACAGCCTGGATGCGTGCGAAGAAGCAGGCATACTTCCTGAGATCTCCGTAGAGATCAGGCAGCTGGACGAAGACAAGTATTCTGTAAAAGTCAGCGATAATGGGCCCGGAATACCATCAAAGCATGTAGGCAAGGCCCTCGCCACTGTTCTTGCCGGCACAAAATTCAACAGATATGTGCAACAGCGCGGGCAGCAGGGCATCGGGGCGTCCGGGTGTACCTTATATTCGCAAATCACCACCGGCAAGCCAATACACGTCAGCGCATTTACATCGAAGGAAGGGTATGAATGCGATATAACCATCGACATAAAAGGCAATAAGCCCATAATAAGCGGCATGGCAAACTCCGGGGCAAAGGAAGGGATGCATGGAACCTCCATCTACGGCGAATTCGGAGATGTGAAATACGAGAACAGCGATCACGGCGTATATGAATATCTTAAAAGGACTGCGCTCTCCAATCCGCATGCAAGCATAAAGCTGCTCGACCCTGAAGGGAAGGAGATCATCTTCATGCGCAGCACCGAGGAGATGCCGAGCAAGCCCAAGCAGATAAAGCCGCATCCATTGGGCATAGGCACAAATGACCTGATAGAGTTTGCGCATAGGAGCGAGAGCAGAAAATTATCCGCTTTTCTCATGGAGACATTTTCAAGGATCAGCCAGGGAAAGATTGCCGAGTTAAAGGCGGTGGAGCAGGGGATAAATTTCGAGATGGACCCGCACCAGATGAAATGGGACGATGCAGAGAAGCTTGTAAGAGCATTCAAGCAGATAAAATGGATCGCCCCGGAACTCGATTCGCTCTCCACCATAGGAGAGAAGCAGATGGGCGTTGCGATAAAGAATATACTTAATCCTACCTTCCAGAGCGTCATAGAGAGGAAGCCGAAGGTCTTCAAGGGCGGCGTGCCCTTTGTGGTAGAAGCAGGCATAGCCTACGGCGGCGGCGCAGGCAAGGAGGTCAAGGAGAAGAAAACCGACGAGACAAGACCGCTGGGCGAGGAATCTCCGCTCGCGGAAGGAAATGTGCTAAGATTTGCAAACAAGGTTCCACTTCTCTTTGACGCTTCAAACTGCGCTATAACTGATGCTGTAAAGACAATACAATGGAAGAGGTACGGGATAGCGAATTTCGATGAGGAGCCAATAAGCGTCATGGTAAACGTTTCGAGCGTCTATGTTCCGTACTCAGGGGTGGGAAAGCAGGCCATAGCCCAGGAAGAAGAGATAATAGAGGAAATAAAGCTTGCAGTAATGGACTGCGGCAGGACAGTGCAGCGGTACATAAGCGGCGTAAGGAACATGAAGGCGCAGGAATCAAGATACAAGACAATAATGCGCTATGTCAGCCAGCTCTCAAAAGACCTGAGCGATATCACTGCGATAAAGCAGGAAAAGATAGAAGAACAGCTAAAATCTCTTATAGAGAGAAAGTATAAATCGCTTTTTGAGGCGCCTGATATCCAACAGGATACTGTACCTGAAGGCGAAGAGAACGATAACGGCAAAGAGAGGAAGGAGAAAAAGGGCGGAGCAGAAAGGGAAGAAGAGGATTGACGCAATTCATGCACCGGCAGGCAAAAATCGGAAGCATAACGCCGCCTTAAGCCACTGGCAAGCCCTTCTCAGCTATTAATATAGCGCTATGTGTTATCCTAAATTATCTGGTCCAGGTTTTCTGTGCTTATCAGCTTTATGTACGAGCATGCTATGCCCATCTTCATAAGCTCAGCATCATTGCCTTCCGCAGCATAAAGCCTGTCTAGGAATTCTGCTTTCCTTTCCTGGTCTATAAATACAAGCACGGCCCTGTTGCCGGAAGAGATATGTATCTTCCTTGTACTGGAAAGTGCCGAATATATGAACACATACGTCTGGATGCCGCCCTTGGTTACGAGCATGTCAGCATTTTCAATTGAATCTATCTCTGTGAAGAGCATCGCATGCGAAACGCAATAATCCCTGAGCTTCCTGAAGACCACAAGGTATTCTATATCACGGCCGGAAGAGTCCCTCCACCTCTTAGGCATGTAGTATCCGTATTTTGAATCCAGGCTCCCGCTTACGGACAGCCTGTCAAGCACCTCAAGTGTATTCTGCAGGGTTATTGAGATAGGCATGCTGTTGTACCTCAGATTGCTCCCTATGCCGCTCTTTATCTCTTCGGCTGTGAGAGGCATGTATTTCCAGTGATAGTAATAATTTACCGTGTCAAAAAGGTTGATGATAGCGCTGGAATCCACCTTGACTTCTGTCTTCGTATTAGGCGGAAATGTGGGCACATCTACATAATACTCATCCCGCGTAGGAGCCTTGGCCACGAGGTTGAGCAGTATTATTGCAACAAGGGCAATCGCAACTTCAATGTAGAACGGCGAGATTTGCGTCGGCGAGGCATAGAGCACGGAGTATGTATAAGTACTGTTAAGAGTGTAAAAAGTGAATACCTGATTGCCGTGGGCGATCTGCACGCCTTTAGGCAGGGAGTAGTTTATAATGCCATCTTTCACAGTTCCGTTCTCAGGATATGCATTGTTGATGCTGATCTGGTAAGGCACTTCGTTCACAGGCTGCCCGTCGCTGTAAATTTCAAAAGCGAACACCCCTTTCTGGAAGTTCAAATTTATCGGGGTGACGTTCAGGCCCAGCACCTGGAACAGTACGCTGCCGTAGCTCTGCCCATAAATGCTCCTGAGGAAGCCAATGTAATAGCCTGTAGGCAGGTTGAAATTGTAATACTTCACTATCTCAAGCGAAGTGTTAAAGAAGCCTATCGGTATGCTGTAGACGTAGCCTAGCGTAGAGGTATACACATCGATATGGAAGGCGACAGAATTCAATGACTTGTTCAGCAGGTTTACGTATATGGGCACAGTAGAAGTTGCGCCAATTACTGCAGGAAGGCTGAAGAGAGCGCTGTTGGAAAGGGTTATTGTCACAGGGATTTCTGTATATGTTGTCCTGGAGCCATTGTAGTTTCCGGTCTTTATATATAGCATGGAATATGAGCCGCTGACAAGCGACTTGACAAGCGAGGAATTTGCCAGGCCAAGAGTTTTCTGCAGCGATATTATGTCAGTGAAGCCTCCCACGCTCCTATGGTTTCCGTAGACTTCAGCGCTGAAGTTAAGGTTGTCGTTTCCTATAAGGAAGGTGGTCATCCAAAAGCGCTGCATGAGCACCGTGGAAAGGTCGCTTGCGGCTGCGCTTATATTCTGCCATGCATAGCTGGGATAGTTGCCAAATGACACAATGCTTCCGTTTTCAGCAGCAACGTAGCTCAGCGGCCCGTACAGTTTCCCTTTCAGAAACTGAAACTGAGAAGAATTGAAATAGAGGCGCGAGCCATTTATCGATGTATTTATGCCTGGCGGGAAAGCCGTGCTCTCCAACCCTGTAGCATTCAGATATCCGCTTGTTACTGATGGTGTGATATAAACCTCTCCATTGTTATCCATCTGTGAGAAGTTTCTGCCTATGTATATTATTGTGTCTCCCCTGTTAAGCATGTTAATTATGGTAATGTTGCTTCCGCTTGAGTTGAAGCCTGTTCCAGGCAGCAGGCTTGCAGGCATCAGCCCGGATGGTATTATTATTATGGAGTTGTTTACTATCCCGCCCAGTTCGCTGAATGTGATGTAATGTACGTAGCTGCTATTCTGCACAGCATCATATTTCTTCAGATCAGCAAGAAGCGCAACATAAAGCGATTGGTCGTTTATGCAGTTCATGCACGAGCTTCCTGTGTCAAGCAGGTATATCTGCTGCACAGGATTATTCTTGTACGTAATCAGTGAAAGATTCATGTAGCTTGCATTGGTCAGATTGTAGTGCACTATCCCAAATGAGACAAACGACTGGGCATTATTGTAGCTGGCGATGCCAGTCTGAGATACGCCTATAAGCTCGCTTATGCGGCCGGTCGGCTTTATGCCATACTGGCCTATTATTGACGCTATGGATAGGGCGTTCCTCAAGTACAAATACATTATTGCTGCAAGCACAGCCACGATAATTATTATCGCAACTATTAACTTTTTAGACGGCATAAAGACCAGTGTGAATGTCAAAGCGGTTTCTTCTTGACTATGTATTTGTCAACAAGCGACTGTATTGCCTTTGAGATTATATTGGGGTTTCCGCTGACCTTCTTTACTATATTGTATATGCGCATGTATTTGTACTGCTTGTTTACGACAAATTTATATTCCATAAGCTCAGCTCTTCAGTTCCAGATAACCCCTCGAAACCATCTTATCAAGTATCTGCTCCACCCGCGGCGCAGAGATGCCGTGGTTTTTCGCGAAATCATTAACCTCTATGGTGCTGTTGTGCACCTCCAGCCAATCCTGCACCATGGCCATGAGCGATTCGTCAGAATATGTCTCCAGCTTCTCCAGCTGTGCATTGAGTTTCTTGTTCTCTTCATCCAGCTTCGAGCTTTGCAGCGTGAGATTCCTGTTTGAGGCTGAAAGCTCTAGATTTATCCTCTTCACTTCCCTATACTCCGAGACAAGCGAACCGTACTTATTGAAAAGTGCGCTGAATGGCTGCGAAATGCCGGTCAGTATGTTTCCAAGCACAGAGTCAATGTACTGATAGAAAGAGCCCTGGTCGACCTGACAACGGTCTGAGACCATAGAAAGCAAAGAGGAGGCATATCTGAGCACCGTAGCCCGTCTCATGTCTTCGCTGCTATCCTGCACTATCGAATATATAAGCGTAAGCTTGTTCTCAGAAAAGTGCATGATGTGAAATAGGTATGGCCTCTTCTTTATATTCCTGCTCTCTACCATCACGGCAAAAAGCTCATTTTCAGAAACGCTTACAGAATAAAAAGGTACTTTCTTGATCTCTGCAGCCAAATCCTGCATACTTCCAGTAATATGCGCTTGGAACTCTGCTTTCTCAACCCGTGGAGTAATATTTACATCTTCAGCCACAAGACCACAATCTCATCAATGATAATTGGTATATCCTAAAGTTTATATACTGTTTTATTTCTCGAATAGGAGAAAAAACGGTATTATTTGGAAGTCAAGCTATAAAGGCTTTCCATGCCAAAAAAAAGAGAGCCTGGCATTTTTGCACTCACAGTGCATCCTTCTTCTTGCCTACGGTTTTCTTGCCTTCCTTATATTTCATCAGATCCAGTGCAGGCACATAATTTATCAGGGAGAGGAGGTACAGGAAAAGAAGAAGCGCAAGCATATAAAGCAGCGTGGTTATAAACGGCGAGATAATCATGCCAAAGATTACGAAAAGAACGCCAAGCACTATATAGATCCGCTGCCTTGATACGAACCTCTTCCTGTATTTCTTATATACTGGGTAATCCTCTTTGCATACTACAAGCAGGTTGTGGCTTTCGGACCTGAGCACTGTCTTCTTGAACCACCTTATAATGTCTATAACATAATCCTCCTTGACAGAGATGCCTGTTTTCTCCTTTCCGCATACCATGCAGTATGTGTGCTGCTTCTTGGCCTGCATCATTCCACCTTCAGTTCCACAATCCTGCCAAATGCGCTCTTTATCCTCTCCTCGTCAAGAGAGTTAAAGATATTTGTAACAGTAACATCGTCTATCCCTATCCTCCTTAATATATTCGCTATCTCAGGCTGTCTTAGCCCGGTCTTCTGGAGCATGCCTACGAACGCCACCGCATTCGAATGCCTGTGCATCTTGTTGAGCGCAGAAACGAGGCCTTCGATCTTTTGCGTACTGACTCCTAGCCCGGTAAGCACCCGTTCAAGCTCTATCCTGCTTATTATAAATGTTCCAGTCGTCAAATCACATCTGCGCTGCCAGGTATCCGAAGACCCGTGTTATCAGCGTGTCAGAGAGGCCTATGCCTCTTAAGAATGAAACCATGACATTCTTGTCAATATTCTCGGCAGAGAGTATCTGCATCATAGCCCTTATGTCAATTATCCTCCCCCTGCTATCCATGCCTTTGAATATCTTCTGTATTGCCTCTGCGCTGAAGCCCGCATCTACGAATTTTGAGCTCATGTCTATCCTCTCAAAGGAATAATCCTTAGGTATAGTTTTCTGTTCCTGCTCAGATGGCGTGAGTATGTCTCCTATGGTTATGGTGTAGGTATCAAGCGGCACTTCCCCTACTATCCTCTCGATTACGAAGACATTGGGAAATTGGACAGACGTGTTAAAGGACATGTCAACGGCAGCCTGCCCAACCCCGAAATTGCCTATTTCTTTCCTTATGTAAGCAGAGAAGTTGAGCGAACCCTGCAGGTAGTCCAAGAATTTCTCAAACTTTATCTTGAGCATTATTGTAGTGCCTACGTTAGAGAAGATGGCCTCATTTATATCTGTTGGATTTTGAGATGCTACTATGAGCCCGAACTGATACTTCCTGCCCTCTCTTATTATCGTTATGGCGTCACTCCTCTCGTCGTTGGCTATCTTCCAGGCCTCGTCAAGGACCACCAGCGCCTTTAATCCCTTGTTTGAGCTCCATCCTTCAGCGCGCATTATCACTTCTAGCGTCTGAAGAATGAAGAGAGCAGCCATGGCCCTGAACTTCTCATCAGGGAGTCCGGAAAGGTCTATGTCTACCAGACCGGAGGTGGCAAGTTTGCCGAGGTCTATTGTGCTCTTCTTGGCGAAATAGTCCTCCCCTTCCCTGGAGAACTGCCTTAACCTATAAATTGTATTTTCCAGCTCTGCAGGATACTGGTATGTGCCTTCCTGCAGTTTCTCTTCAAGCAGCTTTGTAACATCCTTGAGCGTTGGCACCTCCCTCCTCGGATCCGGAAGTGTTGCAAGCCCGAATCCTGCATTCAGATAAGCCTGCTCCATCGCTTCTGCGGTAAGCCTCCGCTGCTCAGGGAAATCAGAGATGTCTGTAAGTATGTCAAAGGCATTCATAATCTGCTTTACTCGGTCGAGGGGCTTTGTGCCAGAGAGGTCCATCAGGTTCATGTAGTCCCCTTTAGCAAGCGAGACTACCACGCCACCGCTATTCCTTACCCAAGCTATGTATTCGCCTGCCCAGTCGACTATTATTGCATTTGTATTCCAGACGAAGCTGGCTCTGGTCAGGAAGGTCTTCACAAAAAAGCTCTTTCCAGATCCGGTAATTCCTACTACGGATATGTGCGGGTTCGCAAGATTCGCAAAATTCCACGTAAATGGCACTCCAAAGAGCTTGGTTATACCTATAAAGATCGAATCTGTAGGGTCATTGAGCAGAAACTCGTAAGGCGGCTCCGGAGGTCTGGTGACGAAGATTCTCTTCGAGAGCTCATTGCTCATTACGTTCTGGATACGCACAATCGACATACAAATGCACTTGGCTTTCAAAGCTTAAATATATTTCATTTATTTTTGCAGCTGGAACTGTCTGTTAAGCAGGTCAAAGTCCATAATCCTATAGTTAAGTTTGTTGAGTATATGCATCTCCCTTCCCGTTACGCGCATTATGCTCAGGTCGAATGAATTGAACACTGTAATCAGCTTGTTTAGCTGATTGGTAAGGTTATCTGTGGCCTCTTTCTCGCTGACTCCGACTGCAACTGTTTCTATGTACATTATCGTCTTCACCGGCCTTTCTCCTGCCGAGATCCTGTCTATCCTTGCCTGTATTATATTTATCTTCTTCTGCATCTCCTGTATTGTCAGAGTGTTTGGATTGCCGCTGCTCATTTCCCGCGACATCTGAAACTGCAGGAAACCGCGCCTGCCTTCAAGCTCTTCCCTGTGCTTCTGCAATTCTTCTGCGAGTGAAACTACATTAAACTTGAACGGAAAGTCTATGCTCATAACTATCCTCTCCCATTTATCTGCACCGCTGATTATGCCTGCATCTTCTTCCTGGTTTATGTTTTCCGCAGCGAAGATGTAGTTATAAATGTTTGCCGAGAGATAGCCCTGCGCGTAGTACAGCCCTTTAGTGTATTTTATCACGCAGTTCTCTGTCTTGGGCACCATGTAATCCTTCCAGAGGAGCACCTTTATTCCAAGCACCTGCGTTATAACCG
Source organism: Microcaldota archaeon (assembly GCA_021803245.1). Classification (GTDB taxonomy): domain Archaea; phylum Micrarchaeota; class Micrarchaeia; order Micrarchaeales; family CABMGC01; genus JAJZND01. The sequence goes on along the minus strand of JAJZLT010000016.1, from coordinate 15,342 downwards.
GGAAGATCACGAAGTCGGCATAATTAAGCAAGAGTATAAGTAGCATGGCAAGTATGGCCAAGACGATCACGAACGGTGCAAATGAGCCGTATGCGCCATAGCCTGCAATAACGATGAATATGAGTATGCCTGAAATCGATAAGTACATTATGGTATACTCGTCCATCTATAGCGCCTCTTCTGTAGCCTTCTCCTTAAGCCTTTCAGTCACCGTCTCTACCGGTATCATGTGGTCCGGCTCTATGAATGTAAGAAGCTCGATGCCTTTCACTACATATGCACTTACTCCGAATATGGCGCTAACTCCTGCAGCAAAATCCTCTGCCTGCTGATTGACAATAGTCAATGCTTCCTCCTCATTGCCGCCCATAGCGCTGACCATTGCATATATAGTGAGTGCATGTGCCTGCGAGGCGCTGACATTGTCCATGAGGTTCTTCCACATGGTGACTTCGCCTTTTATTCTGTCATTGCTTGCCTTGCTGCCCCCGGGCTTCGCCCCAAGCGTGGCGTATCGCTCCTGGGCCTCGTTAAGCTTGTTCCTTATGCTTGTAATATATTCATCCTTGTTTATCACGTGCATCTGCGAAGAGATCTTGACAGGTGTCTTGCTGAGCGTAGTCATCCTCGAGAAGAGGCGCGCAAAATCGAGCTTCTCATCATTGCTCATCTCGGTGGCAGACCTGTAAAGCGGAATTTTTACGAACGCGCTCGCGTAAACCTCCTGTCCCTCATGCATCAATATTGCGGCGTTATTGGGCGCTATGATAAACGGTTCGTCTGCGCTGAGCACTATGGTTCTGCCTTTCATCTTCAGTGCAGGCACCATCAGGTACGTATAGTATTTAGTGGCGAAAGCGAAGACAGCAATTACGAGTGTTATTACTGCCAGAATCGGCGAAAGCACAGGGGACGGAACAGCGTAGATGAAGACAGCAACAACTATTCCTGCTCCTACGAGTATCACAAAGAGCAGGAGCTGCAGGTTAAGTGCCAACACGAACACCGATCAATTAAGAATAAACTGGAAAGCTTATTAAATTAACGCAGGGAAGTGCCAATTACGGCTATATCCTCATCCTTCCTGAGCCCTGCGCCATGCCTCCTATGAATTCTGCTATCTGAATTATAATCTCGTAGCATATGCCTATTATGAGCGAAGGCCAGAAAACAACTGCAAGCCAGAAGCTTCCCATCTGGCTCTGTATGTTTGTCAGCGTCTCTATCAGCGGCGAAGACGGGGTAAGGGCGTTTATCTGTGCACCTGTACCCTGCCCATACTGCTGGAACTGTGCCGTATTCGCATCAAACTGGTTTATCAGCTGCTTTGCGCTGAAGGCGTACGCAGTTGCAAAGAGGATAGGCATTATAACGTAAAAGCCTATTGCAATAGCTATCATCATGCCGCCTATGCCCCTCGTAGGCATTATCGCGCGAAGTATTATGCCTGGAATGAGGAAGACCGGTATGGCCATGTAAAGGAAGATCTGTATCAGGTAGAATTCGCCGTACAGCAGCATGATCCCGTCAAGCAGCAGGTCTATTATGGTGAAAGCCGGGATATAGTAAAGATAGTTTATTATATATGTGAAAGTTTCCGGTATGCCCTTGCAAACAGCAAGTATGCATACCTGAAGTCTTATGCTGGAATAATATCGGTCAAGAACCTCTATATAAAAGGCGCTGTAAACCTCCTGCTGCACAGAATTTATTGTGCCTGCTATGTAGTTAAGCGATGTGCTGTACGGGTTAATGTTGCCTACCACGACGCTGGGAAGCAGGCCGAGCATAACTGCAGAGATGAAGAGAAACAGCACTACTATTACGGCGGTTGCGAACGCCTCATAAAGCTCGCCAAGGCCAAACGTCCTCAACCGCTCGTTTCGCAGGAGCCCTCCGAAGGTCCATATTATTATTCCTACTGCAAGCGAGAACATGATTGCGGCAAACGCAATTGGCTCCCAGTAGCTCCAGTCGCTGGCGAGAGTCTGGTTTATCTGGCTGCAGTACCAAGGCGCGAGCGCGTTGACATTAAAGCCTGTAGCAGCAGTGCTTACTGGTGCGCAGTAAGTGGAGAAGTAAGAGGAGTGGGCTATGCTGATTAGAAGAAGCGAAAGCGGGATGAGATAAACAAGTATTCTCCTCATGCAAATCAGCTCACAGCAGCCTCGTAAATAGCGAGAGGAGGTCCATGCGTTCCCCTATCGCCTGCGAGAAGTCTATGATGAAGACGTCGACAAGCACAAGCTCAAGCACAGGTATGAACATAAGCCCTGAAATCACAAGGCCGAAGTACTCAAAGAGGGCGGCAGGAAATACGCTTACCACTTGAGTATATGCCGAACTGCCAACAGAAAAGAATGAGAGGGCAGAACCAACGAGGCCTGTTGTCAGGCTTGCTATCAGATTAATAAACATCAGAGGCACGCCAAAAAACGCAAAGGTTCCGCTTGAGAAATTTACAAGAGAACTCAGCGTGTTTGTAGAGAGCGCATATACAAGAAAGCCATAGTTTATCGAAACAAGAAGAGGGTAGATAAATCCTATTCCTATTGCAAATGCTATCATCGCGCCACCGAACGTGCGCGTTATCACAAAAGCCCTTGCAATCAGTCCAAGTGCCATAAAGATGGAGAAGATTAACCCGGAAGCTGCGATAAGTATAAGCTGAACCTGATTCAGCAGTATCAGGCCATAGAAAAGGTCGAGCACCGGCCCAAGGAATTTATAAGACGCGTATTGCGGGAAGATCTCAATGCCTGAAGCACCGATTCCTACGCTGCCTGCAAGGCTGCCTGTGCTGCCTCCGCTGCTTAGCGAGCCTGGCCCAAAACTGAGCGCGAATCCTATCGATGGGGATACTGCAGAAGTAAGAAGAAAGCTATAGAATATATATAAGTTTAGGTTCGCTTCGTAAAAGTTGAAGAGGAACATGTCGCACGACGCTACCGAATAAAGGTTGTTTACTTTCGTAGGCGATTGGGCTGCGCATTCAGAAGGCGTGCTTCCCCCGCTTCCAGGGAAGAGCTTCACGCTCTGCAGGGTTGATGCTACAGGTATCGTAAATAAGAGCGTGCCGAATGCAGCAAAGATGAGTATAAAGACTATAGAAAGCAGCGCGTCATAAATCTTTACCCTGACCCACGTCTTTATATCATTCCTTCCTATGAATTCACTCAGGCCATATATTATGGCCATAAGCCCTATCACCATCAGTACGGCTATCAATGCAATAGGGAACCATGCCCCGCATGGTGCGGTAATATAGTTGGCCAGGCTTGCCGCACCGCCTGTGGCTGAGCATCCGTTGGCAGCAAGCGCATATCCCCCAGGCAAGAGAAAAGGCAAAAGCATCATATCAATCTACTCAGTATTCTATTCGCCTGCAGCGAAGGCGAGCCGAACAGGTCTCCAAAAACCTCCAGCAGGTCGTAGGATATAAGAAATGCTATGGCAAATCCTATAAACTCAATCGCGAATGCGGCTACCATGCTCGCATATATCTCTACATTACTGTTGAATGCGGCGTTAATGTTGCCCAAAAGGGCCAGCAAGGCATCTATGCCCCCAGTAGCGATGTAATGCGTAATATTATTTGAGCTGCAGATATCCGGAACTGGACTCCCGGTGGTTGAAGTGGTTCCTCCGTGCGATGAAGAGCCATTGCAGTATATGTTACTGACGCTACTGCCGAAGGTAGTGAAAGGATAGAGTAGGGCGGGGAAGAAGATGTAAAACGAGACGAATATCGCTATAAGCGCACCTCCTGCCGGTCTCGTCCATGGGAATGACCTGAGCACTATCCCCAAATAAAGGAAGACAGGGAAAAGGTAATAAATGACAAAAAGCATGAAGATTATGCCCAATCCTGTCATAATGAATGCTGTAAATGTGGAGGTCTCAACGAAGGTCAGCGAGACTATTGGGCCTATTCCCTGAAATGGCTGGACCTCAAAACCAGGTACAACATAGGAAATGTAGCCCCCTGGCACGAAAGTTAGCTGGAAGTCGTCAAGTATCTCGTAGACGACAGCGTTAGCAAGGCCTCCTACCATGTCAAATAAGCTGGTTATTATGACGTTGTTGAAGATGTTTATGCATGTGTTGGTATAGAAACCCTGCACGCCTGTGGAAAAACCGGATGAAGGAGCAACCACATTAAGCGAGCCCAGGTTGGCAAGGAAAGACGCTGCGCCTAGTATGGTTCCTACCCCAAACGCTATTACTACTATTATCACTACGTTCGCAAACGATTCAAGAAGCTCGGCGCGACCGAATCTAATAAGCTTGTCTATTCTGAAAGCTACTCCTACCCCATATACGAGTGCTATTACAGTAAACACCATCAGCACTATGAGGAGGGCTATGCTTATCACCCCGCCAAAAGTACCGTGTATTGGCACAGAGCCGGGGCTTAGCACGAATGAAGTAGAGACTACTGCTTTGCTAGGCGTAAAGATGGGCGTGCAGTATGTGCTACCTATTGTAGCGGGAGGTGACGCCATGTCGAGTGAAGGCGAAGCTAATACGAAAAAGGCAAAGAGCAGTGCGAGCGCGTATTTTTTCATGGTCAAACCTACAACAAGCGCCCAAGCCCAAAGATATTCATGTCTCCGCCAAGCAGGAATGATAGGCTTCTGGCGCTGCCAAGCACAAGCAGGAGATTGAGTATTGGCACTATTATTCCTATCACTGAGAGTATTCCATAGAGGTTTTCAAGCGCAAAGAGCGAGTGTATTACATTGGGCCAGTTGCAATTTGTGAAGGGCACAGCAGGCACCGATCCAGTGAACGATCCGAGCACAGTTGAGAGGGTGAGAAATTCCCCGTAACCCGGTATGGCATAACCTCCTACTATCTCCGCTTCCCTGGTAAGCATTGACGTGCCGGGCCAGCAGCCTTCGTAATTAAGCACGTAGTCTGCGCGCGGGAAGGAGAAGAAGTTTATGGTGCCGGAGCTGTAATCTATTACGTTTGCAGGGGTGTTGGTTTTTCCAACGGGTAATCCTTTAAGCGCAATGCTATTGCTTATCGCATTTACGGTTATCTCATTCGCACCTACCGGCACTATATGCGGATTAGTAAGAGAGGAGTACTCAAAAAGCATTATCAGCGGGAAGATAATCAGGGCAGAGAGCACCAAGGCAATGATAAGCCCGCCTGCCCGCCGGGTAAAAGTAAACGCGCGCAGTATTATGCCCGCAGCGAGTATATATGGCCATGCGTAAAGCATAAGCAGTATCGCCATCTCCTCCAGCAGACTCATGTAAAAAATCATCTCTGATTGCGAGGCTACAGGAAAGACAACTCCCCTAAGAGTTCCATAAGCGGCAAAAGGTGCATAGCTGATAGAAGCGTAGAAGGCCGGCACACCTTCAGTCAGGCAGATATCATTAGGTATGCAAACGCTTGCCGTGGGGTTCAGTGCGGTCAAGAATCCGGTATAGCTCTCGAAAATGTAGACCGCATTCAGATTAGTGAGGCTCTGGTTGGTTATGTTGGCTATTATTATGTAAGAGGCCCCTAAGCCATAGTCGATGGAATTTGAGACGCTGAGAGTGCCGCTTTTGGCCTTGCTTATAATGCCATTGCAGAGAGTGTTTGTAGGCGTGTAATATCCATTAGGTGCAGCATTTTTCACAAAATCCAGATTAGCGCCAGTCAAGGTAGTGCAGATGTTGCTTATGGTCGAAGGAGGCACGAGATTTGTACTAGAGAAAACCGCATTCCCTACAAAATCAAGTGCAGCTATTATTATAAAGACTGCCACTGCTGTGCCGAAAGCCTGCTGGATCTCGTTGATTGCAGTTGTCTTTATCTGCGCATTATTGAGAAGGTATCCTGCAACATAGTAAAAGATAAGCAGCAGCACGCTGGCCAGCACCGCTATCATTATAACACTTAGCCACTGGTTTAGCACATTTGCATTTGTTATGGTGGTTTTGGTCTGGGGCGCGGCAGCCGCTGTGGATGTGATAAGGAAAGGCAGGAGCAGAGCGCATAACAGTATAAGCAGTACAGATGACCTCATCGTAGCCCCACCAATTTGCATGCCCCGTTAAATCTTGCAGTATCATCCATTTCAAAGCACCGGGCCAATATGCATAAAACTTGAAGCTGCAGCAAAGCTCTTTGTAAGACCTATTGCAAATCCGACTGTTATTGCAAGGTCAAGCCCTAAAAGCATAACGCCCTGGAAGACGTACTCTGCCACAGAAGGTATAAAATTCTGCACAAGCGCAGGCAGCCTTACCAGGCCCTCAAGCAGTTGCGTCAGCATGCTTCCTATGCCTCCATTTCCGCTTACCTCTGCGCTGTAAATACTCAGCGGCGCGCCAAGGCCTAATGTTGTCTCGCTTGTCTGCTTGAAGAGCGGGCTTACCGGCAGATTGCTCAGCGGATATGAACCAAGATAGCCTGAATAAGGATTGCATGTCGTTCCGTTGGTGCAGTAGAGCCATCCTACAATATAACTGTCCATAACTATTGTCATGGGGAAGACGAAATAGAAGGCAAGAGCAAGAGCGATGAATGAATTGGCAGCCTCACGCAGCCTGGGCCCGGTAAATGAAAGCGATCTCATTATGATAGCCACGGGCAGCACAACACCAAGGGCGAGCTGCTCTACCGCAGGCAGGATAAGGAATACGATGACCAGTATTCCGGAAGTAAGCACTACGATGACCGAGAAGACCTGCGTGAGTATTCCGTTGTATTCGAAAAAGACATATGTGGCTTCTTCACCTATGCCAAATTCACCGCTGAATGGGCCTAGACTAAGATGGCCCAGCGGAATGCTGCTTAGGAAGTCGCCTACCAGGTTTCCGTCCACCAGCAGTATTATTCCCTGCGACCACAAGCTCGAAATAAGCGAGACGCCTGTGGTAAAGACAAGGGTTCCTAGATAGAAATGCGAGTACTGGAATGGATCCTGATATCCGCTGTACGGACCCATAAGCGCTGCGCCTGCATTGCACGTAACATCTGCGAAGGAAAGTATGGCCACTATGAGCAGAACGCTTATTACGCCCTGCACCAATTCAAATTTCACAAGGCCCTTGGCCCTCTCGCTCTTCGAAGCAGGAAGCAGCGAGCTTATCGCATATATCAGCGATGCAATAAGCATGAATGCCAGTACAACAAGCATGTTTATGTTTATCCAGCCGGCCTGGTTCAGATATGCATAGGAGCAGGTAGCCTGGTAAGTAGTCGTGGCAGCGAGCATGAAGTTTGCAAACGAGAATAGGCCTATCATATCTACACCAGCTTAAACCTCTTTCCGAGCTGAAGCCTGATTGTGCCTCCGAGTGTTCTCGCTATTGCATCGGTGAGCGGGAAGAAGATTACCAGGTCTATCATGAAGAGCACATACTGCTGGAATATTATAAAGAGCTCATTTTTCATAAGGAAGTTGATATCCGGATAAATATTGTCTATGCTGTCAAAACCGTAGAATGTTCCGGTGAAGAGCGTGTTTACTCCGTTGCATATAATGGCGAAGAAGCCGGGGCAGCTGTTTGAGAACGCTGTGCTTGATGAGGTGGTGTCATAGAGCAATGGCTTGAAGTAACCAGTAAGCGGCACATTGATCAGCAGCAGCAGCGATGGCCAGATGAGCGAAACGCCTATGCCGAGCGCCACCAGAGTTCCCCCTATGTTCCGCAGGAACGGGAAAGAGCGGAAGACAAGGCCGATTGGTATGAGCACGTTGAGCCCTATAAGCACAAGCAGGGGGAGCAGCTTCTCTTCAGAGATAAAGAAGAGGGCCATCGGGAAGGCCAGGAAGACAAGCGCATCGTTTATGAATGAGACAAACTGGCTGTGGAAGACGAAGTTCGAGCCGAGCATGAAGTTGCTGAGTATGACAAAGTTTATGCCTGACCTGAATTCCGGAAGTAGCCCGAAAAATCCTGGCAGTGGAACAGGCGGGATCGGTATGCCCTGATAGAAGAGCGCAAGGCCCGCATACGAGCCGGGATTTCCGCCCTGCCCATCAGCAAAGGAACCTACGGCGCCATATGCTCCGTTCACTTCGCCCAATCCGAAAGAGAGCGTGACTACGTTTGCCATTGAAGCCTGGAGGGAGTTGTCAACTGTGCAAAGATAAGTCTCAGACTGGTAGACCAGTGCATTTGCATTTGCAGCATATGTCTGTGCTGCTCCTGCAGTGGGCGGAGTGACTCCTCCGAGAAGCAAGGAGAGCCCGCTTACGAACGCTATCACTGAGAAGATCACAGTTACCAGAATTGCAGATTTAGTAAATTCCCAGTACTCTCTCGGCAGCCAGCCTGCTATGCCTATGGAAGGTAGGATCTTGTTTGCAATCCAACCGATCGCTATCACGTCTACTGAGATAAGAAGTGCGATGAAAGAGAGTTCCAGCCCGCTTCCATTGTTAATAGAGGATAAATTAAATCCTGCTGTGTTCGCTGCTGCACTGCACGCGTTAGCTATGCCAAGAAAGAAAAGCATGAAAAGTAGGACCCTGGAAATGCTACTGGCTAGGCGCATAGTGCTATATCTATGGCAAATTATATAATTAGATATCTATGAAGAGAGTGGAGATGCTTCAGGAAGAGCCTATCGCCAAAGTCCAAGCACCTAAATTGATCTCCATGGGCTAGCCTCATGTCTCTTTCCTCTCCCAGTGAGGCAGAGGCACTACCCTCCTGCGCCTTAATTGGTATTCAACATGTTTTCCTTCCCCTATTTCATACACACTCCTATTCATCGCAGGCGCACTGCCAACTTCAAAGGAGTGGTACTTGGTAACGTTTTCATTGCGCCATCTTCCAGAAGCATTCAATATGCCGTTGGTCGGGGGCAAGAATTCTCTGTCGCCCCTTTCTTTTAGCTTGTTAATAGTATTTACATTCCTATGAAACTCAAACAACCGCTGTGCCACGCCGCTTGTGCCGGTCTGGCGCGGGTTTATTTTTATGGTAGGCAGAAGCCCGTTCGCCTCTACCCCTCCTTCCGGTCCAATTTTGCGCTTAAAGCCTACCTCTATCCTTCCAGGAGGGTTTCCTGAGGTTAGCCGTGAATGCTCATATGCGAGCTTACTGAGAAGGTTCTGCTCCTTCTGTATCTTGCCCATCTCTTTTTCATAAACATCATGTGTTATTTCGCCGTGCGCAAGTTTATCCTGTGCAAATGCTATCCTTCCAATCTCAATCTGCAAAACGTTTTCCATGGCATTTTTGTTTTTCTCTGTCTGCGATTCATACTCTTTTCTCGTAAATGAATACGGGCCTGCGATAACGGCTTTATTGTATTCCTGATCACTGATAATTCCTGACGTTTTAGCGCTATTCATCGCTGTCAGTGCAGCCGGATCTCCACTATATTTGTAATCTGCAATTGCCTGTTCGGCTTTTACCCTCTCTCTCAACTTAACTACTTTGCCTGGATTAGTGACTCCATACATCTTTTCGAAAGCTCCAATCTGTCCTACAGAGCCATACAGAAACATTTCAAGCTCACGCAGGTGTTTTTCCCTTGCTCTGGTGTTTTCGCCAGCTTTTTCTTGCCTTGCCGCTCTTCCTATTTGCTGATGAAGCGGACCCATGGTTACACTGCCTTTTTTATCAGTTACTCCATGCCTGAGCCTATCGGAGAGTGCAAGGCCACCCTCTGCGCTCCTAACCTTAAGCTGCGCAAGAGCATCTCTCTTATATAAATCAGATCCATATTTGTCTCCTCTAAGCTTCGCAATTCCAGTCATCGCAAGAGAGCCCCATATAGTTTTTGCAGCACCTACATCTGCTCCTGTGTAAGTAGTCCCTCCTCTTGTCGCAGTGCGTCCCTTTCCTATTTCGTTTGCTTCATTCATGTCCTTCAGGAGTTTTTGCCTTTCCTGCAAAGCCTTTCCGGAAACTGCATTTAGCTGCCTCTGCTGCAGGTTATGGCTCACTATCTTGGAAACATTGTTTAGGTGCGTATTGGCCACCTTGAATTGGCGGTTTTTAAGTGCCAGGGCAGCCCTCCTTAATTCAGTCCCTGCCCCAACCCCAATGGCGCTTGTAGGCACTGCTCCTATTCCCCTACTTCTGGCATCTAATATTCTTCTTATAATTTCCCTATTCTCTGTGCTCAATCTGTTTGTAACCATCCCGCTTCCAGGAGGCGCTCCTGGAGTGGTATTTGGTTTATACTGTGGGGCTTTCCGTGAGTCAAGGCTTCTGCTAAGCCGGTCCGTTGCTACTCCTGTCCTTGCAGATCTGGCATCCCGCTTGTCCTGCGGATTCGCTGACCTCGCTATCCTTCTAGCCACTGCCAAGCCTTTCTGATAAACTACAATGCCACTGCCAACTATTGCGGGTGCAACTGCCCATCTTGCTACCTTAATGGTCCTCTTCTGCCATGGTTTTAGTGATCTTTTAGGCGTTGGCGCTCCTAAAGGCAAAGGTCTGCTCCTGCGAATTTCTTCTTCCTTTTTTGCCTTCTCTTTCCTCTCTGCTTTCCTCTTCTTAGCCTCTGGAGACTTCCTGGGCCCTCTTATATTCGGATCAAGAATGGATCTGAAAGGATAGCTTCCTTTCCCAGCCATGCTGCCTTTTCCGCTTGGCCCCATTCCTGCAATTGTGCCTATGCCCAATATTGCAAAGATGCTGTATCCCCTGGTAGAGCCAGCCGCAGCAGCTATAAGTATCAGTATTATAATTATAGGTATCAGCGCATTTATCGCGCCAATAGAGAGCAATACAGCAAATGCGAAAAACACCAGCACACCAGTACAATTATGCCTTAGATGATATAAAAGACATACTGATTTATAAAAGGATCAGTAAATGATTCAGACGACAATTTCTAACTCCCAAAAAGCTATATATCTGGAAAGATGCATACAATAGGGTAAGATGAGGAGCAGGAAAGAAAAGGAGCCAGGAGCCAATACAACAATCGGCGCTTCAGGCATGGGCGAAACCAGGAGTGCCGGAGCATCGCGGTTAAAGAGGCTGCTGCGCAGGAGCAATGCCCTTTCCAATGAAGAAGGAATCAAGAGAACGCAGCCCATAGTGCTTCCGCAGCCGCATTACCGCCAAAGCCCGGAAGAGCAAGAACGCGATTGGTCGGAGAGAAATCCATGGCTTGCAAACCACCTGAGATACATGTCAGGCATGCCTGGCGCGGAAGAAACGCCGAGCAATAAAATTTTAAATTCGCCTTCTGAAACTGCACAGCGTGGTCCATTGCAACTTCTGCCAATTACGATACATCATGAGCACGGCATAGATGCAAAGGACAGCAGAGGCGAGACAGAGCTCTTCCGCACTATAACTTCAGTAGTGAATGATATTAAAAAACTCGGGGATAACCGCTGGCTTATACCTGGGGCCATAGCAAGCGATATGGACAAAGCATACTCTTTGATCTCACGCGGCGCAGATATTAATGCAGTTAACAATGAGGGGCGCCGGGCCTTTGACAGGATGAATTTCTTTGACATGAAGAACAACGATGCAATACCTGTTTTGCTCCTGTCTGCAGAGCTTGCAGCAGTAAAGTCAGAACTGAATAAGAGGGCTGCCACAGCAACTGACCACGATTCCTTGTTTAAGAGCGTAAGGTGGGGGCACCTGGAAACTGCGAAGGCTTACCTGGAGCATGGCGCGGAAGCGGACATAATGGATAAAAATGGCAAGACATTGCTGATGACAGCAATAGAACTGGCAAGCCCTGCTTTAAAAGCAGGCCCTCCTGCATATTCCAAAGATCAGTATAAATGGTACTGGGGGGCATCAACCATAGCATATCTCCCCACAAAAGAGGAGCTGAGCTCTTTTATAGATACGCTAATGGATGCTCTTGCAAAGCCATATGCTACTGATAATACTGCTGAAGCTTCGCGCAAAGCTCGAGAAAAAGTCCTGCAGAATCTGGCAAGAGATGCAGTAAAGTATGAAGTTAATAATTATAATGCAGATGAAAAAAATCAGTTTAGGGGAACAGGACAGCTTGTAAATAATATCCCATACGTGCTGGCGTCTGTGTTAGACGGCAAAATTGGCAGGCAGGCAGAAGCCTCTTCACTGGCGCAGTATATAAAACAAGAAATAGAAGAGGCCTAGAAATCGCCATAGCGAATATGAGGGGTTAAATCATGGGAGTAAATCGTGTACATGCAGATGAACGTAATAATGCATCACAACTAGCTGCAGCATTGCAGAGAAAAGAAAGCAGCGCTGTTCATGTTAAGAATAAAATTTCAAAAACGTTTGCATCATCCATGATTGCAGCTTCACTCACAGCGTCCTTTGCGCCTTCGTTCCGTGAATTGTACAGGCAGCAGCCTGCAGCGGTAATGGTCAAGTCAGTTGAAACAACAAATAGGCCTAAAACAGGAGCCAAAGAAGATCATAGTGCTGCAAAAGAAAAAGAAAATTGGGCATCAGAAACCCTGAACAGCATAGAGAAGTACAAGCCAGTAAAAGAAATAATGCGAAAACTAGGACTTGCCAAGAACAAGACGGCACAGGATGAAATTATACTTGGCATAGCCGCATTAGGCGTAATTGGCGCAGAGGAAACACTAAGAAGAAGATATCATCCTGTCAAGAGACGGCTGCTTAGGCACAAATATGAAGATTCAGATAATTCTGAAATGAAAAAAAGTGGCTTAGACCGAAAATTAACCAAGGCCATCGAAAATGGATCGGTGAATGGAGTTATAGAAATGATTCGAAAAGGAGCCGATGTAAACAGGCATTATGGCCCTGTGAATTTCGGGTACGGAATTGGTTCATTTACCGATAAAAACTATTACACTCAACGTCGCTTCTCAAGCGACTTCACGCCTTTGATGCACGCATCAATGCCCACTGTTGCATTAGCATTGATAGAGGCCGGTGCTAATCCATTGGCTACCGATAAAAACGGCATATCTGCCATAGAATATGTGGTAACGAATATGATGCCTGAAAAAATGATGAGAGAAAGCCTTTCAAGAAACGAAGCAGTTAAACAGATGAACGAATTCATCGAGGTACTCAATGAAATCGGAATGCATGCAGCCGCGGCAGTAGCCTATCAGAAGGCAGAATCATTGATAAATGCAGCCATAGAAACTTTTGGCTATTGATAACATTAAAAGCGTATTTAAAGCTGCTCCATCGGAAAATTTACAATCTATTTAAAATACACCAAGTATATTAAAGAAAAATCAATATTTCTGTAGCAATGTTAATATAGTAAGATCGAAGGGATTAATTCATGAAAGCTACACTACCGCATGCAGCAAGCTGCGCTTCAAAGGCAAATCAACTAAGCAAACTGAGAAGAGACATCGAGGTAAGAGGATCCACGCCTCATAATCTAAGAAGGGCAATAAACGCCTCTTTAGCAATGGCTGCAATTTCCCTATCATCGATGGCCGCTTTTACCGCTACAGGCAGCGCACAGCAAACAAACAGCAAGGTTTTTAATTCTACGGCCGTCGTGCATGCAACTGGTGGCAAGAATAATGGCATTATAAAGAAAGTCGAAACCAACGCATCGGGCATACTCAAAGAGGCAGAAAAATACAAACCGATAAAAGAAGTGATGCGTGATTTAGGAATAGGAAAAGACAGGTCTGCGCAAGATGCCGTAATCATCGGAGCCGCAGGTACTAGTCTTCTTGCAGGAGCGTATCTCTATAGATTAAGGCGCAGGCGTAATCTACTACCAAAGGACCCTTCCCATCCTGATAAGATTGAGAAGCTAAGCCAATCTAAATTCGAGATAGAAAAATTTAAGGAGAAAGTAGTAGAGGGTGGATTAGTAAACCATGCATATTACTACCGGGGAAGGATGCGAAGCAGGTGGCTTGGAGATGACAAATACCAAAGAGTATTCATGAAAAAGTACAAATACGGAGATCCATTAGGCATAAGCTATAAAACGCCATTGACCGTAGCTTCAGGTGCAGGCAGGCATGAAAAAGTAAGATTGCTGCTTCAGGAGAGCCAGGTAAAGCCGCTAATGCATAACATACAGAGTGCATTGAGACACGCCCTTTTAAGAAGGCGCTTAGAAATAGAAGCTGCTATTGACAAAGCAAAGAAAACTGAGTTGTACGAGCCTGACTATATTCCATTAGGCAAAACTGAAACCCTTGAAACAGTAAGACTATTGTTACGGGCAGGAGGGGACATAAACAGAGAAGAATTAAGTTATGGAAAATCTTATCTAGTGCAGGCAATAGAAGACAATGATATAGAAAGTGCAAAATTGTATATACTATACGGGGCAGATATATACAAGCGATCCCCGGCATATATACGCGAACTACCAGACCACACAACTTATATAGAAGCTCCACCAATCTTCTTTTCTATAGCCCATAGAAGGGATAGAATAACAAAATTGTTGTTGGACAATGGGGCTGCGGAAGGCGTTACTGGAAATTTAACTGCAGCTTATATTGAAGCCTACTCAAAGGAAAATTCTGAAATTCTTTTCAGATATAAGGCAAAAAATATGCCAGGTAGCCCAGAATTCTTCGAATATAAACGTATAGAAAAGGCGCAAAAGACAGAAGATTCCTCAAGAGACCGTGATTTATTAACCCAAAAATACGAAAGTAGAGTAAGAGAACAAGTGCCACCCAAAAATGCCAGAGAAACATTGGTAGTACCGGGACGATATCCATGGGAAGATAATCAATACTTTCAAAAAAAGCCAATAGAAGCAGTGCTAAGTGAAGCAAGAAAGGCAAGGCAATATAAAGAATATAACGAATTTATGTTTTATGTAAAATTGACAGAAGGAAGCAAAAGAGGCATATATTATTGGTATAAAAGCCATTTAAAGCCACAAAGTCCTGAATATAAAATGAGAAAGATAGGCGCTGAAATGGATGCTGAAGTCCGTGCCGAAGAAAGATTGGAAAAATTACGCGACGAGGAGTTTGAAGCACAAAGGAAAAGCAAGAGCAGTCAAAGCACGCATCATGATGGGTCCATAACGGACAGGATGGACAGGAATCAGGGTCCTACGCCATAGTCTATACGCTTATTCTATAAATCCTGCACTGCCTATTTATTATTCTATACATATACATTCAAGTTACTTCAAATGCCTCAGTGGTGTAATGGCTAGCATAGGGGACTGTGGATCCCCAGGTCCGGGTTCGAATCCCGGCTAAGGCCCTTCAAAATAACAATCCTGTTTGTCGAAACCCTATTCACAGTAATGCTTATATATCTGGCTTTTTACATCAACCAATAGGTGTTAGGTGCTAATTATTGTCCCACCAGATCCCCATTCACCTAACACCCCCTATTTCTGATTGCAAAGACTGATGAACGGAAGAGCGCTCCCTTCCATGCCGCATAATTTTCCTGCAGCTTCGTTCCCGCA
>JAJZLT010000010.1 GCA_021803245.1 Microcaldota archaeon | reverse complement strand
ATACTGCTCAATGCGATACTCGCCAAGTTCTCATTTCCGGAGCAGGTGCACGGGCAGGCCATCCGGCTCATAGATAAGCTTGACAAGATAGGAATGGATGGGGTTTCCAGCGAGATAAAAAAACTGGGGGTCGATGCGAAGCAGTGCGAAATGATGCTTGAATTCATAACGCAGGAGCACTCTTCCAGTTCAGAGCTCATAGAAAAGCTTGTTAACAATATAGACGGGGTAAAAGAAGAAGCATCAAGGATAACCAAGATACTGGGCCTGCTTGAGAAGTACGCCATAAATGGCACTGCCTCGCTGGATTTTTCCTTGGCGCGCGGTCTGGATTACTATACAAGCACAGTGTGGGAATTTGTAATTTATGAAAAAGGCAGGAAGCTGCCTACGGTGGCAGGAGGCGGCAGATATGACAACCTTATAGGCATATTTGCAAACAGGAAAGTGCCTGCTGTGGGATCATCAGTTGGAATAAGCAGGGTCTTCGACCTCTACTTTAAAGACAGGGTAAAAAGATCATACGCAGAAGTATATGTTGCGACAATAGGGGCAGAAGTTACGGACTATGCGATAAATGCAGCCAAGGACCTTAGGAAGAGCGGCATATTGGTAGATATGAACATAACCTCCAGGAACATATCAAAGCAGCTCGAACACGCAAGCGCGCTTAAGATCCCATACGTTGCAATAATAGGGAAAGAGGAGGTATCGAAATCTTCGCTAAAGCTGCGCAACATGGAAACCGGATCCGAAGAGATGCTTAAAATAGATGAAGCTGCAGACAGGATAAAGAAGATCAAGTGATTGCATGCCAAAATCAGAAGTAAATGAGATAACTGAAAAGGCCATAAAGAAGGGAGGCATACTTGCGAAGCTCTATTTCGACATGCAGAGCGAGAAAAAGGAGGATCTCCAGCCTCTGATGACCGACTTGGCAAACAACCGGCTCTTGAAGGCGCCAGGTGTAATATACTGCTTCGGAGCAATAAACGAACCGATAAGTGTCGGCGATCGTTATTCCACAAGCGCAGAGCTTACTGTACTTGTAAAGAATCTCGGCGCGCTTATAGCGATAGCTTTCAATTTCGCTCCTGCAGGAGTCGAGGTACTGGAGCCCAAAGGCAGGTATGAGCTGACAACCAGCGAGCTCCAGTCAATACTGATTGATCTTTCGCAGACGTCTTTAGAGTATTCAAGCTACATACTTAGCAGGGTCATGAAAAAGGAGGACTACGAAAAGATACAGGAAGAAATAAAGGGCAGAGAGGAGCTCGGGAAGAGATACATGAAAAAGGAAGAGCAGTAATCAGCTTCCTGGATAAATAAAAATTCCAATGCGCCAGTGGTCCAACCTGGTTAAGACTTTGCCTTCCCAAGGCAATAATCCGGGTCCAAATCCCGGCTGGCGCAAGTTCTGCTAAAGAAGCGTGAAATAAAAATAATGCTTTCTTGCAATGCTTCCCATAATGCAGCGCAGACAGGAAAAGATCAGTAAATGACGCCTTCATTAACTATCTTTATTCCAAGCACCTTCATTCCTTTCCTGGTTCTCCAGAATTCAACTAGCTTTCCAGCATTTCCATTCAAAGACAGGGCTGCGATAGAGTCCCTGCCGCCTGCTCCGGGGAGCTTAGCTACAAATGCACCATTGGAGGTGCTCTCTTCTATGAGCTTTGTCATGTCATCATCTTCAATACCTACGCGGCTGAGGGTTCCAAGCTGTTTGGTCAGGAGCCTGCCTCTCTCAAATGCGCTCTTGAAAAGGGCCAGGTTATTCTCTTCATCCTTCCCATTTGCCAAGTTCCTCAGGGCGTTGACCGCGCCTTCATTCTCACTGTTTATCTTCCCGATCAATTCCATGTACCTGCCGGGCTCTTTTTCCTTAAATTCAGAGACACTCCCTATTGCAGCTGTGGTTACCATGCCTTCACCAAGAAAATTGGCAAAGGAAAGGCTGAACGCCATGGGGAGAGCAAGTTTTTCTATCTTGTAATCCCATTTCCTGCTTATAAGGAGCCTCAGGTCCTCATTACTGTATGCTGCAGGAAAACCTTTCAAAACACCAGGAGAATACCTTCTGTATATTATCGAACCGTGAACCGCAGCTGCAATATCAAAGCCGCTTCCAATCTTCCCGGTTGCTATGCTATGCGCAGTCTGTGCAAGTTTATGCAGGGCGTCATCCTCAGACATGCTCACATTATAAGCTTTCAGAACGGCAGCTATGCTTGCAACAGATACTGCAGCACTGCTTCCCAGGCCGCTCTTGGCAATCTTTCCTGCATGCACGGCATATGAGAAGGCAGGGTCATTCCTTGTTTCTATGCTCAGGCCTTTCAGCCTGATGCCTTTGCACGCGACGTATCTCATTGCAACTTCTACCGATGTCTTTAGTAAAATAAGCCCTTTAGGAGCCGCAACCGACAAGAATCCGGTATCTGGGTCAACGCGCCCGTGTGACGCAGCACCTAGCTGCGGCGCCCTTATCTCAAGCATGCCGTCGTCTAATGACTTCACGCCTGCATGAACGTACGCATTAACTGTAGTAACGAAACCTATATTCGGCCTCTCGAGCACCGAATACCCTCCAAGCCATAATATCTTTCCAGGCGCCTTTGCTTCGGTATCAAATCCCATCCGGTCACCTTGCTT
>JAJZLT010000030.1 GCA_021803245.1 Microcaldota archaeon | reverse complement strand
CAAAAATGTGCTTGAAGGATTGGAAAATGTCACATACATCAACAAAACCGCTTCATTCATCGATAAAGAGACGATAAAAGCGGGCAAGTCAGAGCTAAATGCGAAGAACATACTCGTAGCAACCGGTGCGCGGGCATCCATGCCCAAAATAGAAGGAATAGGGAAGGCAGCATACCTTACCAACGAGGAGGCCCTCTCTGTCAAGGAACTGCCGGAATCGCTGTTAGTGATCGGCGGAAGGGTGCTCGGATTGGAATTTGCGCAGATGTTCTCCAATTTCGGGGTAAAGGTGACTATCCTGCAGAGAAGCAAAAGCATAATACCGAACTGGGAGCCGGAGATAAGCAGGAATCTTGCCTCTTACCTGGAAGGAGACGGTATAAAGATAGTCACGGATGCAACTCCAATAAGCATCGTGTCCGGCAGGGGGCATAAAACAATAACAGCACAGGTAGACGGAGCAGAAGCATCTTTCGAAGCAGCAGAGGTGCTCTTTGCAACCGGACGCAAGGCGAACGTCGACAATCTGGATTTTGGCAAAGCAGGCGTTCAGCTAAACGAAAAAGGTTTCATAAAAGTCGATAAAAGGCTCAAAACCAATATAGGAAGTATCTACGCCGCAGGAGACGTGACCGGCGAGCCAATGCTCGAAACGCTGGCCGCAAAGGAAGGCAATGTGGCTACGTTAAATATTTTCAGGCGTGCACAGAAGGAGATAAACCTCAACGAGGTGCCCAGTGCAATCTTCACCTATCCTGAGGCAGCCATGGTGGGCCTGACTGAAGAGCAGGTTGTAAAAAACGGCATAAGATGTGCATGCAGTCCGCTTGAGTTGAAGCTGGTTCCAAAGTCAAGGCTGATAGGCGACGAGAGAGGCGTAATCAAGATAGTCATTGACAATAAGACCAGGAAGATACTCGGTGTGCACATGATTGCTCCGCATGCTGCAGACATGATACATGAAGGCGTACTTGCAGTAAAATTCGGGCTTACAATAGACGACATAATAGACACGGTACACGTCTTTCCAACGCTAAGCGAGGGATTCAAGCTCTCAGCCCAGGCCTTCTATGAAGATGTGTCAAAGCTGAGCTGTTGTACTGCATGAGCCTGCCGGCTTTCCAGGAGAGGCCCGCGGGGCATGGCTTCTCAGCATAGTAGTCATTACACCTGTACGGATAGAAAATCCCAGGCGCACGGTGGAAGATTTTTAAATCCAACCGTACAATAAACTGCTGGAGGGAACGCAGGGCTACGTAAAGAAACATCTATCTTAGATAGATTTTTAAATACTACCTGTAGTATCTATAAGGCTCTTTGGGCACAACATATTGTAGTGTGGTGCTCCCGCGCCCTAATATTAAAAATGGTGTTCTGATGGTGGCTGGTGAGAAAAAAACTGAGAAAGCAGAGGAAATTGTGAAGGATGTTGCTATAGAGGAGTCATCAAAGGCAGTTAGCCTGCCAAAGGAAACCCTCGACTATTTCAACGGTGATGAGATAAGGGCGCGTGTCTTCTATGAGAAATATGCGCTAAAGGATGCTGAAGGGAATACTGTGGAATCACTGCCTGAACAGATGTGGGACAGGATAGCGCGTGAGATATCGGGCGTGGAGTCAGAAGAGTCAAAGAAGAGCGAGTGGTATGAAAAATTCAAGTGGCTGCTCAGGAATTTCAGATTCCTTCCCGGCGGCAGGATAATGTTCGGGGCAGGCCAGGCGAGAAAGAGCACCCTTCTCAACTGTTACGTCATCCCAATAAAGGACGATTCAATAGAAGCGATATTCGACTGGTGCAAGGAGGCTGCAAGGACTTACAGCTACGGCGGAGGAGTAGGAACGGACATAAGCATTTTGAGGCCCAAGGGTGCGCCAGTGAATAATTCTGCAGTATACTCCACGGGAGCCACTTCCTTCATGAACCTTTTCAGCGAGACGACCCATACTATAGGGCAGCACGGCAGGAGAGGCGCGCTTATGCTTACAATGAGCGTAGACCACCCCGACATAATCAACTTCATAAACATAAAGAAGAACGTGACATCAGTAAGGTATGCCAACATAAGTGTAAAGATAACAGACGAATTCATGCGGGCAGTGGAGGCAGACCAGGAATTCACGCTGAGGTTTGGGAATGGTGTCATAGGCAGGATAGAAAAGAAGATAAGCGCAAGGAAGGTGTGGAACGAGCTGGTAAGCTCTGCAAGGGACTGGGCTGAACCAGGATTAATCTTCTGGGACACGATGAAGAGATACTCTCCAAGCGAATACAATGGCATGGAAATCGTAAGTACAAATCCGTGCTCTGAGCAGCCACTCCAGCCTTACGGGGCATGCGACCTGGGCAACATAAACCTTTCCGAGTTCGTAATCGACCCGTTTGGTGCAAATGCAAGGCTTGACTGGGAAACATTCGAAAAGGCAACTAGATACGCGGTAAGGTTTCTTGATGATGTCCTGGACTACAATGGCTCAAAGCATCCGCTCAAGGAACAGACTGAAGCAGCAGCAAGGAGCAGGCGGATAGGCGTAGGAGTTACCGGTCTAGGGGATATGTTTGTGAAGCTCAAGATAAAGTACGACAGCCAGGAGGCTCTGGATTTCGTAGACAAGCTCTTCGCGAGGATGACCCGCCTGGCTTATGATGCGAGCATAGAGATAGCAAAGGAGAAGGGATCATTTCCGCTTTTCGACAGCAAGAAACACCTCTCAATGCCTTTCATCCAGGGCTTAGATGAAGAGATAAAGGAGAAGATAGGCAGAATAGGGCTAAGGAATGTTGCAATTCTTACAATACCTCCTGTAGGCAGCGGCTCGGTTCTTGCAGGGACATCAAGCGGAATAGAGCCGATTTTCGCATTCAGCTATACGCGGCGTTCAGAATCGCTGAGCCAGGAATACTTCAAGGTTTACCACCCGCTTGTTCTGGAGTACATGAGGACTTCAGGGGTAAAAGAGGAGCAGGAACTTCCTGAATTCTTCGTGCCTGCGCATAAGATAAGGCCAGAGTTCCGTGTCAAAATGCAGGGAGTGATACAGAGGCATATAGACAGCGCAATATCATCCACGGTGAATCTTTCTGAGGATACCACTGTGGAGCAGGTAGGCCAGATATACATGCAGGCATGGAAAGCAGGATGCAAAGGCATAACCGTATACAGGGAAGGTTCTAGGGAAGGCATACTGATAACCGATGAGGCGCAGAGGAAAAAAGAGGAGAAGCAGTCCCAAGCGGCATCAAAGGAATTCAACGCGGCAGGCTCTTACGGTTCTGATGAAATCCGGGCACAGGCCCTGGAAGACTGGGAAAGGCCCAGGCTGCTAAGCGGCCATACGATAAGGCTGAACCTTCCACAAGGGGCGCTTTATGTAACTGCCAATTTCGAGAGCAACAATAAGCTGAGGGAGGTCTTCATAAATCTTGGCAAGACCGGCAGCGACGAGAAGAGCTACTGCGAGGCCATAGGCCGGCTGGTAAGCAAGTACCTCCAGATAGGCGGAGATGTCAGCGAAGTCATAAAGAGCCTCAAGGGCATAAAAGCCAACTCCTCGATCTCATGGGACCGCGGAATAAAGCTTTACAGCATTCCCGACTCAATAGGCCAGGCCCTTGAGATAATGTCTGGAGAAAAGAGACGTCTTTTTGCTGTTCCGCTGGTAGTGAGCGAAGACGCAGCAGAGATAGCCCACGGGCAGCAGTTCTCAATTTCAGAGCCTGATCAGCCGGAAAAGGGCCAGGAGCGGAGAGCAATACAGCCTGAGATCTGCGTCTCATGCGGAGAGAAAGGAGTCGTGCATGAGAATGGCTGCTATGTATGCAAGATATGCGGCTATACCAAATGCGACTGAGCTGAGCTGGCAGGTGCCTATTCGTCCATTACACACGTAAATCTGGAATTGTCCAGCTTCACTACCCGTACATTTGTGTCGTAAAGGTCCGAAAGCAGTGCGCTGCTTATTACTTCATTTCTTGCACCGCTGCTTATGATGCCGCCATTTTTAATTGCTATTATCCAGTCGCTGATAAGCGCTATGTCGAGGTCGTGAGTGGCCACAACAACAGAGAGCTTTCTCTCTGCCAGCATATTTATCATCTTCATTATCCTCCTCTTGTTGCTGATGTCCAGGCCGGACGTGGGCTCGTCAAGCATAACTGTTGGTGCCCTCGATGCCAATGCCCTCGCAATAAGCACCATCTTCATCTGCCCGCTGCTGAGCTCGCTAAATCTCTTCTGCGCCAGGTATCCTATATGCAGGTACTCCAGCACCTCTGCTGCTTCATCTTCAGTGATCCACCGTCCTGAGATTCTTGCGCTTGAGACGATATTCAATGCAGTGAAGCCCATCTGATCTTCAAGCCAGGCAGGAGCATAAGCCACGTAATTGGGTAGCTCATTCAAAGGTATCCTGCCCAGGTCCTTTCCTGCCATAGTAATCGAGCCGCCTTTTACTGCAGTATATTTGATAAGCGATCTAAGCATGGTTGTCTTGCCCGAGCCGTTCTGGCCCAATATGGTGGTTATGCCCGGCTTGGGTATCTCTGCATTAATCTTCCTAAGTATCTCCTCCGATCTGTAGCCCGCGCTGAAATCATTGAGCTTAATATGATCTGCCAAAGTAATCCCCCTTCTTTATCAGGTACATCAGCATAGGAACGCCAAGTATGCTTGTTATAGCAGTTATTGGTACTGTAGTTTCAGGTATTAATACCTTCGATAAGAAATTCGCGAGCAGGAGTATGGACGCGCCAAGGACAGCAGCAAGCGGTATTACCGCAGCATTATTGGCGCTTCTCAGCATCAGCCTTATTATGTGCGGCGTTATCAGGCCTACAAATCCTATTATTCCTGTAAACGAGAGGGCCGCAGCAGTGAGTACTCCGCTCATTACTAGCATCAAGAGCCTGAACCTGCCGGGATCTACCCCAGAAGACTGCGCAACTTCATCGCTTATCATTATCAGATTCAGCTTCTTCGAAGAATATAGTATGTAAATAATGGGCGGTACTGTCAGCAAGGTCATTATTATGTCTGTACTTACGTTGAGTCCGGAGAGCGTTCCGAAAAGCAGAAGCAATATGGAGAGTGAGGAGGGCGTTTTCGTAAGGAGGTATGAATCCAGAAGCATTACAAACGCAGAAAGGAGTATGGAGATGGCAATCCCTGCAAGTATCAGGCTGAGCCAGTCGCCCCTCCTGCTGAAAATTATCACAAGCGCTGTAGCTGCCATGGCCCCTATGAAGCCAAAGGCAGGTTCGAAGATAAGCGCGAAGCCGAACAGGCTCCTGGCAAATACTCCTATGCTGAATCCCACGAGCACCCCAAAAACTGCACCGCTTGCAGTCCCTGTTACATACGGCTCTGCAAGAGGGTTTCTGAATACCGACTGCATCACTGCTCCCGCAATTGCAAGATCAGCGCCAACTATTATTGCTCCTACGGCTTCCGGCAGTCTTATAATATAAATTATCTCACGGTATATCTCAGTGGGGTAGAGGACTCCGCTTAGCGGTATATATACGCTCCCTATCATGAGATTAAGCAGCACAAGCACAAAAAGGAACAGAAGAAGCACTGCCGCTGATAAGATTACGTGCTTTTTACTAGATCGCTTCAGATAAACACCACCATGGAGGTTGCCGGAGAACGCATTCAGACATCGAGTTAAAGTCTTATATTGTGGGACTAACAGGACTTTTATGCGGCTATTTATTTAATTTGCGAACATATAAATATGCTGGCTACAAGATTTAGTAGAAAATATACAATAGAACCACAACCTATTGTGTTTTGACTGGTGGTCATAATGAAGAATATTATTGCAGCATTAGCTTTCCAATTCCTGATACTTGCATTTGCATGCGGATACGCATTCGGATCATCATTAAATACAAACAACGTAGCGGGTATGGGCTCATGGCCCGGCAGCCCGTCTGCTTCCACAACTACGCAGGTTAATTCGGGAATTTTCTCCTTGCAGGAATATGCGCCTACTTCAAACTCCCCTCTCTCAATGGCTCCTGGTTCATTCACCGGTGCAAATGTTGACCTGGGGCAGTACCTTCAGTTCAATTTCAGTATAAGCGGAGGGAATCCCCCATATAACGCCATGCTCGAATACGCACAGCCATCAGGGCAAGCGGGAAATACTCCTGTCTCTCTGCTCTCGGGAAATTCAGAATCGCTTGAGATAGTGCCTCTTTCAGAAAACACGCTGCAAGTAAGTATGGGAAGCAGCTCTGCGAATATCACGACTGCAAATGCGATATACGGCCAATGGTCATTCAATGTAATAATCACGGATTCAAGCGGCGGAGAGGCTATAGGTTCGATAATGCCCGGAGTGGGCATATATCCTGCCCTGCACGTGATAACAAATTACAACTCTTCGGGTTACTATTATAACAAGCCTTTCCCTGCAATAAATATCACATACGGCCAGTCATACGCCTTCAATGCGCTGAACACTACGCAGATAACAGGGGGCACAGGGAAATACCATTTCAACTGGACCTCCTATTACACCTCTATTCCGCCTAACGGAATAGAGCTAGGAAATTCATGCAATTCAGGCCTGCCTACATGCACAGTTACTGATGCCGCAAGCAATCACACCGAGCAGGGCACACTGGCTGTATTGATAAACGATACTTCGGATGGAATCAGCCCGGCAGGATCTGTGCAGAATATACAATATTATTTTATAACAGCTAATCCTGCACCGTCTGCATACAAGGATTGGCTGGGAAGGAATATTACCAGGGTTGACAATCCAAGAATAGGGATACTGCTGCCATCAATCGGCCAGATAATATACTCGCTCGGCCTGGGCAGCGACGTCGTAGGCATAAGCTCCATATCAAAGAGCACATTATCGCAGTACGGAGTAAATGCGAATGCAAGCGTAGCCGACCTCGGAGACTATTTCACGATCCCGGACTTCACTTCAGGGCTTATCGCCTCAGGGGCAAACTATGTGCCAATAGATTCAGGCGCATTCTACAGCAGCCTTACCAGCGGCATCTCCGATCTGAGCCAGGCAAACATCACTGCAGTTGCGCTTGGCGGAGATTTCGATTACAACATAAGCCAGGTGGAGAGCGATATAATGCTTGTTGCAAACACCACCGGAAGAACACAGCGTGGATACGGGGTAGTGAATGGAATGAATAGGATAATAGACAATGTAACAGGAGCGGTTGCAGGATTGCAGGAGCCCACTGTCGCCATGCTTAGCTATTACGATTACGGGGTGCTCTATGTGGATGGAAATCAGTCTTTCATAGGCTCTGAGATAAGTATGGCCGGAGGCAAGGACGTATATCCTGGGTTCTATCCATCTCCATCAGCAGAATCACTTCTTGCTGCAAATCCAAATGTGATAATTGCCAGCATCTTCATAAATAATATAACCAATACTTCGCAATTGCTTGATTCAATCCCCGGAATAGAGGATACAAACGCATGGAAGGATGGCCAGGTGTATATCCTGGGCAATCTCTCCACAAATATAACCGATGAGCCGGGTCCGCTTGCTGCCTATGGAATCGAAATATACGGCATGATACTCCATCCCGGCGCATTTGGTTTCAACAGCAGCGCGGTGCCGCGCAACATAACTGATCAATGGGTTGAACAACATATACGCCCAAATCTTTTCGGAATCGCTGGCAGTCAAGCTACGGTTTCAGTCATTCCTAAGAGCAGCCAGCCTCCTCCACCGCATTATTCTATAGCGAACTTCACCAATGCCTCATCAACAGGCTATGAAATATCTAACATGATGCAAGGATTGCAGTTTAACTTAACGCTTCCGAAAGGCACCCTTAACATCATTGACGATTATAACAGCAATGACAAGGCCATACTAAGCGTGAATGACACGGCGTATACGCTTGCAGAAGGGGTCCCGCAGCAATTAACTCCGGCAGATGGCCACGTCTATTACATTAAGCTGCTCAATGTATCGCATGTGCTCTATACCACTGCAGAAGCGGTTGTGTACACGCAAAAAAATCCAATTCAGAATATAGCGGCAAAACCAACTACCGTATACGCAAATCCAAGCGCAGGCGCATTAAGCATCGAGATCCCCGGAAATGGCAGTATAAATGTAATATTCAACGGATCGGCATCGCTCCTGATAAATTCGTCATCTCCCTATAAGGCAGGGCTAATCGTCAGTCTGCTCAACATGGATGCAGACTATGGGCAGCTCGGCAAGCTAGCAGGGTATGTGCCCTTGTCAATAATCAATGCAAGCGTAAATACCACCGCAAACGTGACCATTCTGCTAACATTCATGCTCGGGAATGAGGCGAATCGCAGCTCAGTCCATCCATATGAGCTGCTAAACGGGAAATGGTCGATGATAAATAACTTCCATCTAAATTCCAGCTCGGGAACTATAAGCATTATGATACAGAAGGATCCTATAATCGGGCTCTTCTATCCTGCGTTCAACACAACCGGCACTACACAGTCAACAAGCAGCATATCCACTACTATTCCAAACGCTTCGAGCAGCACATTGCTCACGACATCGCATCAGGCTACAATCTCAGCAGGCAATAGCTCCTCAGGCCAGAAAGGTGCCTCAGGAAGGGGTTATCCCGGCAATGAGGCTACGCAAAAAAGCCAGATCATAAATATTGTAATCTACTCTGCAGGCATCTTCGCGGTGCTTATAGCCATCTCGCTTATAGTTTACTACTATATTTTCAATAAAAAAGGCAGGAAACGATGATACCTGACGCATCCGGAGAGCGCATACAGCTTTATTTTATTGCAGGCTAATGTTATCATGGCAAAATTCTATACCGGTGCCGGAGATGGCGGGTCGACTGGCACATTGACAGGCAGGAGGCTTGCTAAAGATGATAAGCTAATAGATGCAATCGGATGCGCCGACGAGCTGAATAGTTATATCGGGGTCTGCATTCTATACCTCCGCGAAGAGAAGATAGTAAGTGAATTAAGGCTGATACAGAATGACCTTTTTATAATAGGCGCAAACCTTGCCTCGCTGGGATATTCTGGTGTAAAGAAACCGATTCTTGACGAGAAGCCGCTCAAGAGGCTTGAGGCCGGAGTAGACGCGCTTTCAAAGAACCTGCCAGAGCTTAGGCAGTTCGTAATTCCTGGCGGATCTGCCGGTGCAGCGCATCTGCATGTTGCAAGGTCGATTTCAAGAAGAATGGAGAGGGCCATAGTCACTGCTGCAAACCAGTATAATCTCGACAGATCCATAATAGCATATGCAAACAGGCTTTCATCATATCTTTTTGTGGCTTCGCTCTATGTAAACCAGGCAGAGAGCGCCGGGGAGAGGCACCCAACGTACTGACCTGCAAAGGGCAAGCCTGATTTATCAGTCGTGGAGTAAAACCCACGCCATTTATAAAATTAATTTGTAATTAGTAATAGAATGGAAGGATTAGTCTGCAAAAGCATATACAAGACATACGATGGGAGAGTCAGGGCACTGGGCAATATCAGTTTCAGCCTTCCTGACAAAGGCATCTTCGCAATGATAGGCAGGAACGGGGCCGGCAAGACAACGCTGGTAAGAATACTCTCTACCGAGCTGATCCCCACCAAGGGCAGTGCTACAATAAAAGGCCTTGACGTAGTAAAGGATCCTTCTGCAGTAAGGGAGATTGTGGCGATTGTACCGCAGGAAGCCAGGGCCATTCCATGGCTGACGCCAAAGCAGACCATAATCTCCTATCTCCTCTATCGCGGCATGGGCTATTCCGAGGCCTCAAAACGGGCCGAAGAATCCCTGAAAAAACTCGGAATCCAAAAATCCTCAAACAAGCTGAACAGGCTGCTTTCCGGAGGCACGAAGAGAAAGGTGCTTGTAGCTACTGTGCTGGCTTCCGAAGCAAAGGTAATCTTCCTGGATGAGCCCACTACGGGCCTGGACCCTATCTCAAGGAATGACCTCTGGAAACTGCTCAAGGATCTTAAAGATGATTACCTTATCTTCCTCACCACGCACTATCTGGAAGAGGCTGAGAAACTGGCCGATAAGATAGGCGTGATAGAAAAAGGCAGGCTTATAGCGATGGGCACGATGGAAGAGCTAAGAAGCAAGGTCGAGCATCAGTACAGCATAAGGATACTTGGAGACAGCAATCCAATAAAAACAAGGAAGGGGGTGACAGTAAAAGGAATCGACGGCACATACCAGATACTCACCAGCGAGTCAGATGCATTTGAGATTGCAAGGGAGCTGATAAAAAAGAAGATAAAGTTTTCAACCAATCCTGTCTCGCTCGAAGACATCTTCTATTATCTGGTCAGGAAGCCCATAGACGAAGATTCAGGCGTGGAAGAAGGCGGCTGGAGGTGAGAGGATGGGAAGAAGCAAACTGAGCCAGATCTTCGCTTCTGTGCTTGTCAATGCGGTCTATGCGATGCAGAACTATCCGGTAACCTTCATAAGCACCCTGCTCTCCCCCCTCTCGATACTTATAGTAATAACATTCGTAAGCCACGGCACGCTGATAGGCGTCGGCGTGGTTGGCGCGCTCATAATGACCATGGTCTCAAGCGGCACTGGCCTTCAGGGCGACCTCTCCCATCTCAAGAACGACTTCAAGCTGCAGGATATGGTGGTGAGTTCTCCTACGAAAGAAGCCACATACATATTCGGGATGGCCATCTCCGAAATTATCTACTCGCTGCCAGCAATAATTGTCCTGACCATACTCGCAGCCATTTATGTACATCCGGGTGTGTTGCAGGCGCTTGTCATAGTTCTGATAATGGGTGCAATGTTTGCCTTCTCCACGGTCCTGGGATTCCTGCTCTCAACATTTACTTCGGATGTGATACAGAGCTGGGCATTCTCAGGCATAGTCTCGCTCATACTTACAACCATACCTCCTGTGTATTATCCCATAAGCTACATACCTGTGCCTTATCAGTACCTTGCGTACCTTTCACCGACAACATACGGAGCCGAGATAGCCCAGAGCGCAATGGGTTATATAAGCATAAGCCAGCTCAATCTTGCGGTTGACTGGGCCGTGCTTGTTGCTGTAATTGCAGTCCTATTCCTGATAGCATACAAGAAGGCCAGATGGCGCGATCCATAATCCGCAGCTACTTAAAGAGCCTTACCTTTATGATTCTCTTGTCCTCAACTTCCCTGAGCACATAATAGATTACTATCAGGGAGAGCACTATTGCAACATTTATCACAAAAGCTTCGTGAGGCAAGCCGTACATAAAGACCATAAGCGCTGCAATGGTTATTATCTGCAGGTAAGGATAGAAAGGAAGGCGCATGCCCTCGGTCTTTCCGCGCCTATGGAAATGAACGATGGCTATTAGTGACATTATGTAAGAGAAGAGCAGCCCAAAATTGGAAATTGCTGCAATTACGTATACGTTGCCTGCGAAGAGCATAATGCTTCCTATTATCGCAGAGACTATGACTCCGCTGTAAGCCACGTCCCTGCCTTCATTATATTTCCTAAGTATCTTTGGCAGCAGCCCATCTTTGCTTATCTGGTACATTACGAGCGAGGATGCAAGGATCATTGCAAGCGTAGCCGATGCGGTGGCGATCAGGGCGCCGAAGTTGACAAGAAGGAAGAGCCATTCAGGCGCATGGGCAGAAGCGAGCGCGAACGAGAGCGGATCCGCATTTATCCTGTACGAAGATGCCGGCACTAAAAACATCAGCGCCACCACCACTGCAATGTAAAGTACGATGCTTACTATAACTGCAGTATAGATTGCCTTTGCGGCAGCGTTGGCCCCGCCGATCACCTTGGAAGTAAAGGTGCTCACCGTCTGGAAGCCAGTATAGGCGAAGAAGATGGCTATGCTTGCCTCAAGTATGTTTGCTATCACCGAGCCTTTGGCCGTATAAGCGAAGTTAGACGCCTTGAAATGCGCCTCTCCGAATGCAAAGAAAAGGGCAAATGCAACGAAACCTGCCAGTATGCAGATCTTTATTATCACAAGTGCGGTGTCGGTCATTGCAGCCTTCCTTATGCCGCGCAGGTTTACTAGGCTGAGAATGAGGATAAGCAGTATGGCAAAATAATAGCTGAAGCCAGCTGAGGTTCCGAGTATGCTCGCCAGCGTGGTTCCAAAGCCCAGCGCTACCACAGATATCGCAGTGGCAAAGCTGAAATAGAGCAGGATGCCGGTAAGGAACCCTAGTTCGCTTCCAAATGCCTCGTATACGTAAGAATAGGACGCTCCCTTTGCTTTAGGCAGTATCCTGCCCAGCACACCGAAGTTCAATGCGACCGAGAGAGCTACCAGCCCTACTATTGCAAAAGCGAGTATGGCGTATGAGCCTGCTATCGCAATCGCCGTGCCGCTTAGTACGAAGATGCCTGCCCCTATTATGGCTCCAAGCGCCACAGCGGTAGCTGCAAGAGTACTTATCTTGCCCTTCATGAATGTAATATATGCATAAAACATTTAAATGAGATACAGCAAAGCTCATTTATACCGCAAGCGATAGGATGGATGGAAACGGGCTTGAGATCATGGCAGATCTGCTTGAAAAGAGCAGAGATGAGATGGCAGAGACCCTCTCCAGGATGATTGCGATAAAAGCGATTTCTCCCCTGAGCGGAGGCGACGGAGAATCAAACAGGGCGCGCTTTCTGAAAACCCTTCTTGAGTCATGGGGGTTCCAGGTAAAGGAATACGTATACAAAGACGATACCGGCACAGATCGCCCTAACCTTGCGGTGAAATACGGGGCAATGGACAAGACCATCTGGATTATTCCACACATGGATACGGTATCTGAAGGCGATCCTGGATTATGGAACAGCAATCCTTTCATTGCCAAAGCCGATGCTGGTAAGATATACGGCAGAGGCACCAATGACAATGGCCAGGCGCTTGTCTCAAGCATCTATGCATTGAAAGCCCTAAAGGAGTCTGGAGCAAGCCTGGAATACAGCGTAGGAATAGCCCTTGTCGCTGACGAAGAGGTCGGCAGCAGGTATGGCATTGCCAAGCTCATGAACGAAGGCATCTTTTCTGAAAACGACCTCTTTCTTGTTCCAGACTGGGGTGATCCAAGCGGCAGCCTGATAGAGCTCGGCGAGAAGAGCCTGCTCTGGCTGAAGATAACAGTGCATGGCAAGCAGGTCCATGCAAGCACTCCAGAAGAAGGCGCCAACGCAAATAAATATGCCGTACGCTTTCTCTATTCTATCGATAACTTCCTCTACGGCAAATATACTAAGGAAAATGCGCTCTTCTCTCCTCCTGTTTCCACGTTCGAGATGACAAAGAGGGAGAAGAATGTAGACAGCACGAACATAATTCCCGGCATAGATATCTCATATCTTGACTGCAGGATACTTCCGGAATACAGCGTGGACGAGGTGATTGCCGATCTCCGCAGGATTGCATCAGGCCCTGAATTCAGCAGGGTAAAGATAGAGATAGAGGAAGTGGTGCGGGAAGATGCCGCACCTCCTACAGGCAAGGACTCTGCGATAGTCGCACTGCTGTCGCACGCGATTGCGAAGCTCAGGAAGGTTGAGCCGAGGTACATTGGAATAGGTGGAGGAACATGCGCGGCATTTACCAGAAGGGCAGGCTTCCCCACAGCGGTATGGTCAACTATCGACGATGTTGCGCACAGGCCCAACGAGTATGCAAAGATACGCGACATGGTCGAGGACGCCAAGGTCTTCGCATTCCTTTACCTCAAAAATTAACAATCTAGCCCTTTACCCGTGTGGCATTTTCAGGGCCCGGCCCGGAGAGCGCTTTCATGATGTTTCCTTTCACATTGCCGTTAAAGATAATGCCTTCGCATGAAGATTGCCTGCACATTTCGTAGAGAAGCGCTATCTTGGTCTTCATGCCTCCTGTCACGTCGACTTTGGCAGAGCTTCCTGCAGCTGAAAGCACATCCCCGATATTCCTGCTCCCAACAAATTTTATCAGTTCTGCATCTTTGCGGAATGGTTCGCGTGTAAAGACTCCGTCTACGTCAGTAGCCAGGAGTATCTTCTCAGGCTTGAGCCTGCCTGAGAGAAATCTGAATACTTCTTCGGTTGAAGCTATCGAGACGCCTCTTTCAAGGTCAATTACCACGTCTCCGTGCGTTATCGGTATGAAACCTCTCTTCAAGGCCCCGCTGATCTGCGATATGTCGCCGGTTTTTATCCTTCCCTGATCTCCCAGCGCAAAATTTAGCGGAGAAAACGGGAGGGTATTGAGGCCGGATTCTATAGCTATCCTGTTTACTATCAGATTAAGCTCTTTTGCAGTCTGGTGGGTAACAGCTGCGCCTTTCATGCTGTAACTGTACCTGAGGCCTTCATTGACCCTGTACTTTTTCGCAGGTATATGTGCGAAGGATCCGCTCCCATGCCCTATTATCAGATTAAAATCCCTGCGTGCCAGTGAGCGCCTTATCTCCCCAAATATTCTCCTGATGACATCTTCCTTTGCAGTATGCGCTTTAGATATGTCGGTTATTATGCTGCCGCCAAGCTTCAAAAGGTAAAGGCCCTTCATGCTTTGAATATGATACTATACCATATTAAAAGCTGTCATCTAAGCGATCCTGCAAAATCCCGCAGGACTTCCTGGTCTACCTTGCTAAGCCGGTCAGAAAAACCCGGAAGCAGAGCCAGCGGCATCACTATTGCACTGCCCCCTGCAGTCTCCCCTGTTGGCCTTAATCCCTTCAATTCTGCTTCGTCAAGCCGCAGCGTAAATACGCTTGCATATATCCTTATATTATAATTCATATCTTCTATTTTGATCCTTCCCAGTCCTTCCATTCTTTCAGGAGCAATCCTGAGGCCAAGCTCCTCGCCAAGCCCACGCAGAGCGGCCTTAAGCGGCGTCTCGCCGCGCTCCAGATGCTCGGTAACCTGGTTCATCTTGCCGGGATAGTACTTGTCGCTGCTGCTTCTTAAGGTAAATACTAAATCCCCGGCGCCTGACTTTACTATCGTATGAGCTACAATATGTGAAACCAGGGCCTGCTCTTTAGGAGCTGCGGCTCTGGATTCACGATTCATGAGCAGTGGCATAATCTCACGTGCATTCTAGAATTACCATGCTTGGGCATGCTCTATAAATCACGTCAACGTGTTCGTCAAATAACGGTTTAAGCAACTTTTCCCCCCTCTTCATCTATCTCTCCAAATGCTATCCTTGTTGAAGATATCGGCTTTTTGTCGTATGCAAGAGCATAACTTACCTTGACTATTTTTAACTGCTTCAGCCCTTTTGCCTTCCTTATCCTATTGATCTCCCTGGCTGCCCCGTAAGTCTCTTGGCTGACCACTATCACATCGAAGTTGCCTGTGGTAGAGGGCCCGTATCTGTCGTCTATTCTGCTTATGCTGAACCTGGCCCCGGTCTTCCCAGAGAATCTTTTGGCAATTGCATGGAGCTCTCTTTTTCTCTTACTATACTCCTTAATAGGCGTTATCTTGTGCCGCAATACATATGCATCTGAGGTCAGGCCGATATAAACCATGTCGCCAAGCCTGAATGCCTTCTCAATAAGCCTCAGGTGTCCTTTATGTATTATTGCAAATGTGCCTCCTATTACCACTCTTGTTGCCATATCTTCACAATAAAATCATAGTTCACAGCTGCGGTCTGATGCTCTGCAAGCTTATCTTCAGGTGCGCGCACCAAAGCATCCGCATGCAATAACAGCTCAATGAAGTAATAAAAGCATTTTCAATCAGTAAAGCAATTTATTCCTTTCAGGCGCATATGTAAGCATGGAAGCAGAGAGGCGCTGCAACTGGCCGTCCTTGGAAGGAAATGCCCTTTACCTCAATTACCATGACAGCGAGTGGGGAGTGCCAGTTCATGACGACAGGAAGCTCTTCGAGTTCATAATTCTTGAAGGTGCGCAGGCAGGCCTCAGCTGGCTTACAATCCTCAAAAGAAGGGCAAATTACAGGAAGGCGTTTGATAATTTTGATCCAAGGAGGGTTGCGCGGTACGACGAAAGGAAGATACGCGACCTCTTGAATGACAGTGGGATAATCCGGAACAGGCTAAAGGTTGCTTCTGCCATAAGGAACGCCCAAAGCTTCATAAGCATACAGGAGGAGTTTGGCAGCTTCGACGAGTACATCTGGCAATTTGTGCCCGGCTCGAAGCCTATAAAGAACCGCTGGAAAAACCTTTCCCAGATTCCGCCAAGGACCAGTGCATCAGACGCAATGAGCAGGGATCTGATAAAGAGAGGCTTCAGCTTCGCAGGATCCACAATCTGCTATGCCCACATGCAGGCTACGGGCATGGTGAACGATCATATAACTGATTGCTTCAGGTACAACGAGGTATAGCGAATACCTTCATGTTATCCCTTGAAAAATCTGCGCAGCTTCACTAAAGGCATGGTGTTGATCACGTCCTCCCTGGTAAGCCAGCCCCTTTTCGCAGTCCACACTCCATACTTCAAAAGATCCATATGGCCGGTTCTGTGCGAATCAGTGTCTACGGAAAACTTCAGCCCATACTTCCTTGCCCTGAAGATGTTCTCATCGTTCAGGTCAAGCCTGTTTGGAAATGAGTCAATCTCCATCACCACATTATTTTCCCTGGCAGCCTCAAAGACCTTGTCGAGATCCAGCTGTATCGGCGCCCTCTCATTTATCAGCCTGTCCGTCGGATGTGCAAAGATGTTCATCCTGCCGCTTTCCATGCATTTTATCACCCTCTTCGTCATCTCATCCTTGCTCATATTCAGGCTCGTGTGAATGCTTGCCAGCACATAGTCCATCTCATCCAGCGCCTTATTGCTGAAGTCAAGCGAGCCGTCTTTGAGTATGTCTGTCTCAGCGCTCTTCAGGACCTTTACTTTGCTTCCTGACTTCTCATTAAAATCGTCTATCTCCTTGGAGTACTTCTGAAATCTTGCCTCATCCATGCCCCTTGCAACATACTCGCTCTTAGAATGGTCCGTTATCCCGACATATTCAAGTCCGCGCCGCCCTGCTTCCCCTACCATCTCCTCAAGAGTATTGTTTCCGTCGCTATGCAATGTATGGACATGAAGGTCGCCTCTGATGTCGCTTAACTGCACGAGCCTGGGAAGCCTGTGCTCCAGAGCAAGCTCTATCTCTCCGCGGTTTTCCCGCATCTCCGGCTCAGGCATCTGCATGCCCAATTTTTCATATATCGTTTCCTCGTCCTCTGCAGCTATTATCCTATCTTCCATGTCAAAGAGGCCATACTCATTCAGCTTGTATCCCCTCTTTATTGCAATCTGCCGTACTTTCACGTTGTGGTCCTTGCTTCCTATGAAATACTGCATGCCTGCGCCAAAGCTCTTCCTCTCAAGCACGCGTATGTCGCAGCTCAATCCTATCTTGAGCCTTACCGTGGTCTTTGTAGGGCCTTTTAGCGTCACGCTCTCGACTTCGCCGAGCCCGGCCACGAAGTCCATTACCTTTCCGGGAACTTCAGAGGTAACCAGTATGTCGAGGTCGCCTACGGTTTCCCGCCTTCTGCGGCAAGAGCCTGCCAGTTCGACACGGCTCGCAAGCCCTGAGCCTTTTAATTTGCCAATGATTGCCTCCGCTTCGGGAAGCGCAGTGCCTAGAAGCATACGCCCGCCTCCTGATTCTATAAGCTCAAGGCCCTTCCTGAGCTCAGCCTCGCTCTTCTGCCCGAAACCTTCAAGCTCCATTATCCTGTGATCGGCAATGGCCTTCTTCAAATCATCCACGTTCCTTATGCCCAGCGACTTATAAAGCCTGAAGGCTTTCCTGGCGCCAAGCGTCTGTATCTGCGTGAGGCCAGCAAAGTCTATCGGATACTTTTTCTTATACTCCTCGTATTTTTTCATCCGTCCTGTCTCTATGTATTCTATTATCTTCTTTGCCAGCCCCTCCCCGACTCCTGAGATTTCCCTTAACCCTTCAATTCCGTTCTTTCTGAAGACCTCTTCCACATCCTCCTGCATTGTTTCCAGGGAAAGCGCAGCCTTCCTGTAAGCGCGTATCTCAAATATTCTTTTCTCATCTTCGATCTCAAGCATGTCCGCTATTTCATAGAACATGGATGCGATCTTTTTGTTGTACGTGTGCCCGCCCTTCTCCTACTTATCTTTCCATCCTGTTCTATAAAAACATTGCTGAAAGCCGGCAGGATCAATGGTACGCGCATTCATATGCATATCTTCTTTTCAAGCTCGATGTATGCATTCTCGGCATACTGCCTTGGCACCGAGTTGGCATACAGCCTGGAGCCCTTCAGGCTTATCTCCTTATGCCTCCCGACAGGCCTGCCTGAAGCCACCTCCCTGAATATGGAGAGATGGTCTCCAGGCGTATTTCTCTCTATAGCATAGAGCACGGTATCCCTTACCATAAAGCCCTCCGCATTCCCGTGCTTTTTAATGAACTGCCCGCATGCCCTGCCCATAAATATATCCGGGCCTTTCAGCATCCTTGCCTTTACCGATTTTTTCTGCACTATGAACATTATAAGCCCGGTTTTCCCCTGTTTCCATGAGGTGACAATCCACACTTCCACTCCAAAGCGCCTTAAGTACTCTGCTACCATTACCGATACCTTGCGAAGCTGCGGCCAGATGATGTCCTCGCTTTTGTCAGGGACTCCCGCCGCTATCAGGTAAAGCTCGGTGCCGGTGCGTTTAAGGAAGTCAGCAATGTGCCCGCGCACCTTCTCTGCATCAAAGCCAGTTCCATATATCAGCCTTACATCCGGCTTCTCGATAAACTGCCTGGCTATAAGCACAAGCCTTGCAAGGGATTCTTCTGAAACGCCTGCAGCAACATTCCTGCCAGGATCCACCGGGTCTATTACAACAAACCTTGAAAGATCGG
>JAJZLT010000029.1 GCA_021803245.1 Microcaldota archaeon | reverse complement strand
ATAATCGTAAAGTTGGGCCCGTAGCTCAGCTTGGATAGAGCGGCAGCCTTCTAAGCTGATGGCCGCGGGTTCAAATAAATTGAAAAATTTTGAGACTCCCGCCGGGCCCGAATGTTTAAGAGTGATTTGAATGGAGGGCGATAAGAACCTGGACAGTATAATATCACAGATTAAGCAGCAGATAGAAGTGCTTCTTAATGACAATAGCGTGCCAAGGAACGTGAAGAACGCCCTGGATGAGGCCAGGAAAGCACTTGATCAGGATGCCAGCTATTCAGTCAGATCATCTGCGGCAACTTACAAGATAGACGAAATAAGCAATGACATAAACCTGCCACCGTATGCAAGGACGGTTATATGGAATCTACTTAGCTTATTGGAGTCGGTAAAGGATTAGCAGAAGCAGTATCAATTGCCACGGTGCGGGCAGGATCTTAGCCTTCCGGGAAGTTTTTGTCCAGGAACTCCGCTCCCGCCTTGTTCCCTGACTTGGAAAAACTCCTCCGTGACTCCTCCTCTTCGTAGTCAAAGACTATCCAGACGTTGCCCTCTACCTCGGTGCCGTAGAAATCCGGCTTTATTATGGAACCTCTCTTGTACACGAGTGTGGCTGCCTGCGCGTGTATTCCCGCAGAAGCCAGTTTGCCGTGAAGGAACTTCAGGGTTTTCCCGGTATCGGCTATGTCGTCAACCAGAAGAATGTTCATGCCCAGCGTTTTTATCTCGTCAATCCTGAATTCCCTGGCTTTTACAGTGTCTGCACGCCTGCCGATGTCCGTATAGTACGAAGCTTGTATGCCATACACATTCTTTACATCAAGATAATCGCAGAGTAGGCGCGCTATTACCATTCCCCCGCGCTCTATGTATACTATCGCATCGGGTTTCTTGCCTGTTGAAAGTATCTTCTTCGAGATTTCTTTCGATAGCTTTTTCATCTCTGCAAAGCTCACTTTCACGTATATGACTTTTGACGATTCGAATGGGCCCTGCCCGCCTAAAACATCTCCGGCCATGCTATATTTACCAAGGTTTGCCTTAAAAGATGTTGGGTTTTTATTTTTTAAATCCGTAATTGAAAGCATGAATAGGAAACTGATGGCGCAGAGGCTTGAAGAGAGGGGGCTTACCAATTTCCAGATAAAGATTCTCTTGACAACTATGGAGATACCGAAAGGCAGGACAGCTACTTACAAGGAGATTGCCGCACGCGCAGGATATCCGGGTGCATCCCGTGCAGCCGGAACCGCGCTGAGAAAGAATCCGTTTCCGATAGCCATACCATGCCACAGGGTTGTGAAGAGCAGCGGCGAGACCGGAAGCTACAGCGGAAGGAGCAACAGCAGGATAAAAAAAGAGCTTCTGAAGAAAGAAGGAGCAATCTGAGCCGCAGCTTTTAAGTGCATATACTGGGCTGTGCAAAACAATTAAATTACTGGTCTGCTTATCTTTGCTGCTAATTGTTGGTCAGGATGGATGAGCAATCGCTTATATCGCAGCTCGCAGAGAGGCTGAACGGCAAGGTTGTGCTGAGCGCGGAGATAAACGAGAGCGATCTTACGGGGAACGAGATTGGAGCGCTTGCTGCAAAGATAACCGCATATTTCGAAGGGAAGGGCGGGCTCAAGATACTTGACCTCCGCACGCTTGATGAAATAAAGAAGATCGATGAGAAGAAGGAACCTGTCAGGATAGAGGTAATAAGGCCAGACGGGTTCAGGCCTGAGGCAAAGGAGGTGGAAGCAAGGTTTTCTGTTAGGAACGCAAAGAGGGAGAAGACTTTTGGGACTGTCAGCGATTTTGCAGGATACTTCAGGGACAGGCTGCGCAGGATAAAGAGCATGATAGAAAGCAGCCCAAGCTCAGGGGGAACGATAAACAGCATAGACAAGCTTGCCCAGTATGCGAATGGCAGGGAAGTCAGCCTTGTAGGCATGGTGTACGAGAAGGTTGTTACAAAAAAGGGCAATATAATGGTGACTCTCGATGATGAGACAGGGTCTACAAAGGTCATCTTCTCGGCTGCCCAGAAAGGAGCTTCAAAAGCGGAGATAGAGCTCTTTGAATCTGCAAAAAGGATAGTTAATGATGAGGTAATCGGTGTTTACGGGAAGGTCTGGTCTCCTTTTCTTATAGCAAAAAAAATAATGTGGCCTGATGTGCCGATAAGGTCAAGGAAGAAGATTGAGGAGGATATATCTATTGCATTCACTTCGGATGTGCATATCGGCAGCAAGCTCTTCCTTGAGAATCAGTTTGGCAAGTTCCTGGAATGGCTTAACGGAGGCATAGACGCGAAGAAAGATCTTGCCGGCAGAATAAAGTATCTTGTAATAAGCGGCGATCTTGTAGACGGGATAGGAGTGTATCCCAACCAGGACAGGGAGCTTTCGATAAGCGATATATACAAGCAGTATGCTGTGCTTATAGATTTCCTTTCCAGCATACCTGATTACATACACATCTTCATTCTGCCGGGCAACCACGATGCAGTACAGAGTTCTGAGCCGCAGCCGGAGCTGGGCAAGGAGCTGATAGGCGAGCTTGCCTATTCCAACATACACCTCGTTTCCAATCCCGGGTACATGACCCTTAATGGGATGAAGGTGCTCGGATACCACGGCACTTCTCTGGACTCGATTATACAGAGCATTCCTGGCTGCAGCTACTCGAAGCCGGAGAGCGCGATGGTCGAAGTGCTTAAGCGCAGGCATATCTCCCCCATATATGGAGACAACCCGGTAACTCCTGCAAAGCGGGACTCGATGGTAATAGACGAAGTGCCTGACATACTGCATATGGGGCATGTCCATAAGAACGGCTATACCGACTACCACGGCACGCAGGTAATAAACAGCGGGACGTGGCAGGCCAGAACCTCATACCAGGTAAAGCTGGGGCATCTGCCTACCCCTGCGGTTCTGCCGGTTTACGACTGCAGGCAGGGCAATCTCTGGACTGTTGATTTCAACAAT
>JAJZLT010000023.1 GCA_021803245.1 Microcaldota archaeon | reverse complement strand
GAAAACTCCCAGATAGAAGAGTACGGCAAGGACTACGACTATTATCAGCAGTGCCCACCCATAGGTCATAAGGTACTCCATCGCGCTCTGAAGCTTCATGGTAGCATTTTGGGAATGAAACTTTATATTTTTATTTTATCGTGCCTGAAGCAAATATCCTTGGCGCAGGACTTCTTATGAGCAGGAACCTTGCGCCTTTCTGCATGCAGATCTCTTTTTCGGTCTCTACCCTGAAAGCGTCACCTTCCTTTGAGATCTTGCACATTGTCACAGAAAAGTTGCTAACTAAAGTATACAGGCCTTCGACGGGCTGGTTCTTCGTTATGGATGACAGTGTGATTTCGGCATCGAATGATTTTTGGTATCCTATCGGCTTCCTCGCCAATATGGCACCCTTCTCTACTTCCTTGTCCTCTGCGCCCTTTATCGCGAGTCCTACCCTGGCTCCAGGCTCAGCGCTTTCTACGTCCTGATCCTGAACCTGTATCGACCTGACAAGCAGCTCCTTGCCGTTCCCAAGATACAGCTTGTCATGCACACGCACGGTTCCCTGCTCTACTATCCCAAGCAGGACTGTGCCTACCCCTTTTACCGGAAAGGATTTGTCTATGTTTATAAGCAGCTCTTTGTCCTTTAAAGATGCTGCAGCATAAGCTGATGCAGATTTCATCTTCTCGAAGAGCGTGGCCCTGTCCGTGTACTCGAAGCTTGCCAAGCCGGCGTTTCTTATTATCTGGTCTACATTATTTTCATCTGAAAATATGGCCTTTTTGCCAAGCAACGACGCGCCGATAAGCGCTTCCCCGAAAATGCTGTTGACTGATTTTGTGCTTATCAGCACAACATTGGCAAGAGTCAGAATCTCAGCAATGGCGTAGAACTTGTCCTGCAGGTTAGTTGGCGTAAGAACCACAATAGAGGTGCCATCAGCAGTTCTGTCATAAAAGGTTATGCCATTCTCGGATCCCTTCTTGCCTATCCATGCCGCAAGTTCCGGATCATTGGGCAATGCTATTATAATGTGGTCCATAGATGCACCTAAAACGTAATTAATCAGACAGAATATTGCCTACACAACCCTAAGCGAAAATGACCTTACGAGTTTCTTAAGAAAGACCAGGAACTTGTTGCTGTTCCTCTTGACGTCTTTTATGAGGGGCTTGTACCTGGATTTCTCTTCCGGGGTCAGTTTGCCTTCCTTTACTATGGTTTGTTTCTTGCCATCCACTATCTGCGTTTCCATCTTGCTGATTATCTCTTTCTTCATCATGGCGTACCATTCGTCAAGCGTATTCCCGTGCGTTTTAATCATCCGCAGGAAGTCTTTCATCTTTATATTTCTCCTCTTTCCAGTCCTGTCCTCTTCTGCGGCGGGTATTAGCGCCGCTTTGTCGCATATCTCCTCGATGTCTGCCTGGGAGAAGCCCGTTGTCGCCCTAGCCAGCCTTCCGAAGTTTATTCCGGCTATAGGCATGCGCCTTGTGTTGAATATAAATGCCTGCTTTCTTGTCTTATAGTCAGGCGGAGGTATGTATATGGCTTCCCCGAACCTTTTACTCCTCTTCAGCGCAGGGTCTATGTCCCATGGCTGGTTCGTTGCGCCTATAATAAATATGCCTTCAGGGTTCTTCTCTATTCCGTCCATTTCCTGGAGGAACTGATTGACCGCCATCCTCATGAAATTCTGGCTCTCGCCTCCGCCGCTCTCCCTCTTCACGCCTAGCGCATCAAGCTCATCGAAGAACAATACAACAGGTGTATTTTCCCGCGCCTGCTGAAAGATCCTGTGCATATTTTTCTCCGTATTGCCTGCGTACATGTCAACTATTTCGTTTATCCTTGCTATCATGACATTTGATCCCGTTTCCCCTGCTATCGCATTGACAAAATAGGTCTTACCGCAGCCCGGAGGCCCGTAAAAGATTACTCCGAGGCCAAGTTTCTTTCCGTAAACCTTGAGCAGCTCCGGTTTCTTTATGGCAAGTATTATGTTCTGGTATATCAGGTCCTTCTCCTTGTCCATCCCCACTACATCCTTGAAGGAGATGTTTGATTTGTGCCATTTTACCTGCTTTAGCTGCCCTTCCTCTATAACAGACTGATCGCCTCCGACTTTCGTCTTCTGCGCTCCTGGAGCAGATTGGCTCTGCTCTTCTGTAAGTTTGACAGTAAGCTGCTCAAGCCTGGCCCTCGCCTGCTCGTAGTCGGGATTTTTTGCCAGTGACTTCTCATACCACTCCTTCGCACCCTGATAGTCTTTCTGGTACTCTGACACAATGCCCATTATATAAGGGGCGTCATAGCTTTCCGGCTCTAAGTCCATTACCGTTTCTGCATCCCTTGTTGCTTCTGTATACATGTTCAGTATAGCGTAGGAAAGTGCCCTGTTGAAATAAGCGCTTGAATAATTCGGGTCTATCTCTATTGCCTTTGTGTACATATCTATTGACTTCTGGAAGTCGTTCTCCTCGAAGGCTCTTCCTGCCTTCGCGTAATAGTCTTTGGCCTCAGAGCTGTCAGTATCCTTCTTCTTTGCAGGAGCATTTTCTGGCTGCTTCTGTGCCTGCGCCGGAGCGGGGGCTTCCTGCGGCCTGTCCTGCTTGCCTCTGCTCTTGCTGCCGCTTACTTGTATTCTCTCATTATCGCTGTCATCTATGGGCATTTTCTCACAGCAGTATACAGCCTTATATGAATATTGTTTAATGGCAGATATTTATTAGTATCTAATCCGGAGATGATGCCTGCTGTCCGGCCCTGTCCTTTTCTATGGCGTCTAAGAGCAGGTTTAGTTCCTTGTCTACAGAAGCTATCGCTGTATTCTCCCTTGGTACGTGGGTTATGCTGAACGAGCCGAATTTACTTGATAGGTGCTTGCAGGACTCGAAGAGCTTCTTTAGCCCGTCTTCCCTTACCTTATACTCGCCGCTCAGCTGCATGGACATAAGCTTGCTGTCGGAATATGCCATTACATCGTTCTTGAACCCGAACTCTTCAGCCACCTTTTCCAGACCAGAGATAAGGGCCAGATATTCAGCTTCATTGTTTGTCTTTATTCCATTGAAAAACGCTCCTTTGAGAAGAAGCCTGTGGCTTGCATCGAATGCCCGGTATCCGGACGCGCTTAGGCCGGGATTAGACCTTGAGGCGCCATCAGTATAAAGGTATATCAGCATTTGGATCACCTCTGATACCTCAGCGCACCTACTTTGCCGAACTCGAGCGTCTCGCCCTCACCTATACAGTATGCATCCATTTCGTCAACATCTAGCATATTGCGGAATATAGGGGCAAGTCCAGAAATATCCTCCTCCATATTTACATCGACTCCAGGCGCGAAATAATTCATTGCAGGCAGTATTAGAATATACTTTCCTCTTTTAGTCTTTCCGGATAAAAAGCATTTAAGCTTCTCCTTTATGCCTACACTATTGAAGAGTGCTATTGATGGATGCAGATGGCCCATTATCATGTGCGTGTAGCCTGATTTGGCCATCGGCTTGTCCTCTCCGTGGAAGAAAAGCATTTTGCTTATAAGCCCTTCCTGATAGTACATCTTAAAGCCGATAGGTTCCTTGAGCCTTTCTATGAAATTATCGTGATTGCCCTTTATCAGGATTATATTTTCGAGCTCAAGGTCTTCTTTTAGGTAGACGCAGAGTTCCCTGAATTCGTTGAACTCCTCCAGATGAACTTTTGAGAACTCGTTCTTTATATCGCCATCTATTATTATGCTCCGTGGATTTACCGAATCTACTGCCAACTTTATGCTCTCCTTTATGCTCTTCAGATTTGCCTTCGGGAGGAAGACCCCGCGATCAGCCATGACCCCCTCGTAGCCGAGATGCAGGTCCGAGCAGGCTATGGCAGACATCGATTTTATATATATTAGCGGCAATCCGTCGATTATCTCGATTTCCTTATTTATCATCATTTTATCCTACTTCTCATCTTTGAAAGGACCTGCCTGTGCAGCTGCCTTAGATGCGCCCTCCTATCCTTCATCATCACGACATCAGCCTCTCCAAAAGTTATCATTAGATGCGAGAATGGGGACGGCACCTCAGTCTCTATTATTTTATAGCTTATTTCTCCTGACATTATCTTGCTTATTATCATTTCAGAGCGGGGCAAGTCCATTACGTCTTCGAAGATCTCGCGATAGGTTTCCTTCAGCACAGGAAATTCGCTGCCTATTTCCTCGGCTGCCTTCAGCAGGAACTGCGAGCTTACCTGCTGCCTCCTTACACTTATCTTCCTTCCCATATAATTGCGGAGTATCATAAAGCTTCTGACGGCATTATACCTGAACCTTCTTTTCATCATTTCTGTGCGCCTTATGTTTTCCATAAGCAGCTTCCTTACATTTTCCCTTCCTATGCCGCTGATTATCTCGGAGATGGCTGCCTTGCTTATATTCACATCAGTGTCAGTTATTATCACAAAGCCGTTATCAGTTATGTTTACTGCGACATCGGTTTCATACCTGTCGCCTATCATAATCGCAACGATTCTGGAGAGGGCGTCATTTATGCGCCTGCCGAAGAGGCTATGGAAGATTATAAGGTTCCTTTCCCCTTCTTCATCAACGGTTTTTT
Organism: Microcaldota archaeon; assembly: GCA_021803245.1. GTDB lineage: Archaea > Micrarchaeota > Micrarchaeia > Micrarchaeales > CABMGC01 > JAJZND01. Next base: position 14,356 of record JAJZLT010000023.1, on the reverse strand, counting down.
CTACAAGAATCATGTGGTCGTTTGGCACATAGCCTGCGTAAAGTATCTGCTCTACGAAATAATTGAATATGGAATTCTTTGCATTCTCATCCAGCGGCATGGCTTCAAGTATCTGGCTCGCCTGCTTGTTCGGCCTGAGAAGACCCTTGTTAAGCTTGCGCAGCGTAGAGAGGTTTCTTTCTACTGAGTGACCAGTGGCAATGGCCATCTTCTCCCTGAACTGGCCTATCTCCAAGGCCAATTCGTAAGTCAGAGGAAGCTGCTCCGAATACCATGGAGGTATTGTAGGCACCTGGCCCGGAGCCTCGCTTACTATGGCTTTCATTACCCTTGAGAACTCGAAAGAATAGGTCTTGCCTCCGAGGGCGAAGATATCCCCTGGCTTGAGCTTGGAGAGAAACTCCTCCTGTATGCTGCCTATCCACTTGTTCTCCTTGGTAACTACGTCTATCGCAACTTCATCAGGGATTGTACCAAGGTTTAGGAAGTAGATGAGCTTGGTGAGCTTGCCCCTCCTTCCGAAGGCATTCTCTTTTTCATCGAACCAGATCTTTGCATAAACACGCCTGCTCTCCAGACCGACATACATGCCTGAGAGATATTCCAGCAGTGAGAGGAAATCTTTTTTCTGGAAGGCATTGTATGGATATGCATGCCTTATAAGGGCATACGCCTCGTCCACGCCCCATTTCTTGGTCTGGGACATGCCGACTATATGCTGTGCAAGCACATCCATCGCGTTCTTTGGAGTGGTAAAGTTGTCTATGTGCCTCTTCTTCGCAGCATCGAGCATAACAGAGCATTCCACAAGGTCGTCCCTGTTCGTGACTATTACCTCTCCCCTGGCTATGTCCATGAAGCTGTGCCCGCTTCTTCCGATTCTCTGCACTGCACGGGCAACGCTTTTGGGAGAGCCTATCTGAACTACATTGTCTATTGTTCCTATATCAATGCCGAGCTCCAGGCTAGTCGATGATACTGCGCATTTTATCTTTCCGTTCTTCAGCAGCTCTTCGACGCCAAGCCTGGTCTCCCTTGAAAGAGAGCCATGGTGCGCCGCTATCGAATCTTCAGCGTACTTGAAGCGCCTTATAAGGTTGTATACCACGCGCTCAGTGCCGCTCCGCGTATTGGTAAAAACAAGGGTTGTCTTATTCTGTTTTATTATGGCGTCTATCATGCCGTAGATGGAAGATTCTATCTTCTCGTCTTTCTCGTTTATTATGTCTTTTACAGGGCAGACCGTTACAAAATCCATCTTTTTGTCCCATGTTGCATCCACTATGGCGCAATCCCTGCAATCTTCGCCATCATATCCCACCAGGAACTTTGCTGCCTCCTCAAGAGGGGACATTGTGGCACCCATGCCTATCCTTATGAAATCATGGCCTATTGCCTCCGCGAGGCGCTCTATAGAGAGCGAGAGGTGGACTCCCCTCTTGTTGTTTGCAAGCTCGTGAAGCTCGTCTATTACTATGTATTTGACCTCTTTCATATTCTCGAGGAACTTCGGGGAATTTATAAGTATCGCAAGGCTTTCGGGAGTGGTAACCAGTATGTTTGGCGGGTGCGTGAGCTGCCTATGCCGCTCCTTCTGCGGAGTGTCGCCTGTCCTTATTCCTACCGTAATCTTGCTTATAGGAAGGCTTATGCCTTTGAATATCTCCTCAAGCGGACCAGTAAGGTTGCGGTATATGTCGTTGTTCAGAGCCCGCAGTGGCGAGACATATATGCAGTATATTTTCTCCTTTAAGCTGCCATTTAGCGAGAGGTTCATGAGATCGCTGAGTATTCCAGTGAAGGCAGAGAATGTCTTGCCGCTGCCGGTAGGGGCTGTTATCAGCATGTTTTTGCCCTCTTTTATGAGCCTGAATGAGTATCTCTGCGGCGGGGTCAGGTCCTTGTACTTTGACTCGAACCACTTCCTTATGAAGAGGTTAAGGCTCTCCAGGCTCTCCTCCTTTGAAAAAGGCACTTTATAGTAATCTATCATCAAATTGCACCGAAGCGAAGCGTAATAGAAGTAAATCTTTATAATATTGTGCATAACTATTTATCCCTGATTGCATGAAAGAAAACCGAAGCAAGAAGTCGGCTTCCAGCAAGAAGCTGCTTGCGCTCAAGAAAACGCAGGAGATCGCGCAGCTTCTAGCTAAGAGCACCATGGAAAGCCAGGCCCTCTCGAATAGCGGAGATGACAGGCCTGCCGGGGAAGACCATGTGCTCGACCTGCTTGAAAAGAGCATGACCAAAGAGGCAGGCAAGAAGAAGCCCAAGGTCGCAGGAAAGGAAGAAAAGAGATAGGCTAATCCTTGCCCTTACGTTCATCTGCATTTGATTTTCCTATTGAGAGCCTGACGCCGCTCGTTGGATCCCTGGTTATTGTTATGTCTAGGTCGTCGCTTCCTAGCATATGCCTGAGCTCTTCATACGTATATGAGCCGATGTCCCCCTTCTCCTTGGTTCCGCGCTTGCTCTTGAGTATCTCAGCCCTCCTTTCTATTATGGAATCCTTCTCTATTCCTGTATAGACAAGCTCAAGCTTTGGCTTTTCTGCGCCATAGATGTCTTCTATTCCGAGCTCTATTGGTTTATAACCCTCGCTCTGATAGATGAATGGCAGCACTCCGCGGAACTCGCCGCGTATTGAACTTATAATTCTCTCTACACTCTCCTTCTTGCCGGCCAGGGTAAAATCTTCGCTGTTTAAGAAGCCTACGAAAACATTCTTTCCTACCTCATTGACCTTATCCTGAAGGAGCTGCGAGACCAGGCGCAGGATTGTGATTCCCGCCTGGTTGCCGAACTTTGTGGCGAACCCGCCGAGGCCCTCCACGCGGAATCTGCCTATCTCGTATTCGCTTCCTTCATCGCTGAGCGCCTTATCGACCGCCTCTGATATCTTCTCTTCGTTCGGCAGGTCTATCAGCGGATCAAAACGCTTCCCTTTTTTCCTCAAGAATATCGTTACAAGATTTCTGAGCTGGACCGGATCAAACGGCTTTTGTATGTAATAATCTGCCCCGTACTTTATTCCCTTGAACCTGTTCGATGTCGGATCCATTGCGCTTACTATAATCACTATGATGTCCTTAAGCCTAGCATCCTTCTTTATGGCTTGGCATATCTCCAGGCCGTCCATGCCGGGCAGCTGGAGGTCCAGCACCACCAGGTCGGGCTTGTCTGCCTTTATCCTCTCAAGCCCTTCCATTCCGTCATATGCCTGCGAGATTACGAAATTCTTCCCTATCGAAAGGCTCATCAGGTCATTTATATGCTTGTCATCTTCCACTATTATTACTCTCTGCAGAGCCGCAGATTTGTCCTGGAGGATGTAGTAGGTAAGTATGCCACCGCTGTTCCTTTCCGCTATCGCATTGGCTTTCTCTAGCTCAAAGAGGCTCCTGCTTAACGTCTCTTCGCTTATTTCAGAGGCGTTTGCAAATTTCTTTAGCTCGTTATATGTTATCTCTTGTTTGTCGTTTATGGCCGAGATTATGTCTGCCTCTGCGTCTTCAAGACTCTTCAACCAATCGCCCATTAAGATATGCCAGGGAAAATTATAAAAGAGTTGGTCTGATTTCAATTCCGCCTGCAGCAAAACCACGGCAACATTTTTAAGCTTCAGCATTTTATTGGTATTATGCAGAATAGATCCGCCGGACCAGGAAGAACTAATCAGCTTCTGAAGATTATACTTGTAGTGCTGGTGATAGCCATAATTGCCGGAGCATACTATTTCCTTTATTTGTATAAGCCTGTGAATGTGATAACCCTCAGCAGCACATTCAATATTAGCCAGGGGCATGCGGCGTATTTTGAGCTGCAGGGCTCAGGAAACGTAATAGGGCTTTATCTGGCTAATTCCAGTCCGTACAGCGCCAGTTTTTTGATGAGCAGGCTTCCGGTGCTTGAAGGCCAGGTAGCCTCATTCTCACTGGCAGGTGGAACAAGCATAAATGTAAGCACAGAGATATCGAAGAGCGCATCTGCAGACATAGAGGTTAAGCTTGTGCATAGCAGTAATAGCGAAGCAGAAGTGATGATAACAAGGATACCTTCTGGTTTCTATGCACCGCAGAGCGGGTCTGTCTCTATCTCAAACCCGACAGCGCCGTCTAATGCCGGGAGCTCTGGAATTACTGCTACCTCCGTTATCACTACATCTGTCCCTACAACTTCTATACCGAATGGTGGCAGTACAACCATAGCTACCACATCCACACCGACTACCACGATAGCGCAAAATATCAACGCAGGGCAGGATGCGCTTGTGGTACAGGCGGCAAACCAGACAAGCGTTGGGTCGATAATGCATGGATTTGAATCAATATATTCCAAAGAAGGCACCTGCACGCCTGATGCTTACAACACTTCATTCCGCATAGTCAATGGATATAGCCCTTATGGGGTATATAGCTACCAGAACGTTACAAGCACTGCAAACCTGGCATACTTCCCTACAGGGGTAACGGCAAGCGCAAGCCAGATCTCGGGAAACTTGTATAGGGTAAACTATACCCTGCCTACAGGAAATCCTAAATACACCGGCGGCCCTTCAATCGAGATGACATTCAACTACTCCTCGTTTGCAGTAGTAAATGCAGTATATCTTAACCAGTTTGAAGGATGGAATTATACACATCTGAAAAGCGTTTACAGCACTGAGACAGGAATAGGCAATGGCTGCGCCGCATTTATACCTTAGATTTAGGCTTTGGTTCACTGTTCCTGCTGCCTTTTGCTGGGTACGTAGTTTATCGGAAGCGCAAACCAGAAATTGCTTCCTTTATTGACTTCAGAGCTTAGATGTATCTTGCTGCCATGCAGATTCACAATTGCGCGCACTATCGAGAGGCCGAGGCCGGTCCCGCGCCCATCCTGCCTTGTTTTCGGGAGCTGATAAAACTTTTTGAAAAGCTTTGACCTGTACTCTTTAGGTATCCCTGCGCCGGTGTCGATGACCTCTATCTTTACCTTTTTCCCTGAACGGGTTGCCTTTACCGTTATCGAGCCTTTTTCGGTGAATTTTATGGCGTTGTTCACCAGGTTGACAAGCACCTGTATCAACCTGTTTGGATCTGCTTCTATAACAGGCACATCGTAATCTACTATAAAGGAGAACTCAAGACCCTTGTTCCTGGCATCTGTCTCGAGGGCGTTTATGCTCGGGTTCTTCGCTATCTCCTTGAGATCCACCTTCTGTATATCCAGTTTTATCTTCCTTGATGAAAATTTCGCCACATCGAGCATCTGCTGAACAAGAGTGCTCAGCCTGTTTGCTTCGTCTATTACCACCTGTATGTTAGATCTTTGCACTTCATTAAGCGGCCCGAATTCGCCCTCTTTTAGGAACTTTGAATATCCCAATATGCTTGTTATGGGCGTTTTGAGATCGTGGGAAATGTTGTAAATGAACTGGGTCTTCAAATCGCTTTCAGACTTCTTGTTCGCAATTTCCTTCTGGTTCTTTTCCAGTTCATCGCCAAGGAAGCGGATCTTTGTGGAAGTTGCAAGCTCTCTTCCTATCAGCATGTAGCCGCTCAATGCGCCAGTATCGCCGTACAGAATCCTTATACTCTGCGAAAACGGAATTTTCTCACCACTCCTGTTCACCATCTCTATCGGCATATTGGTTATCTGGCCTCTTGTCTTGGCTATCGCCAGCGCGTTTTCCAGCCTGTACTGGCTTTCGTTTGAGCATATAGATGTTATCGGCTTGCCTTCCATCTCCGCCATGCTGTATTTCAGCAGTGTCTGCGAGCTTTTGTTCATGTCCTTTACATAGCCAAGCGGGTCTATCACTATCACTGCGTCGCTTGACATATTCACCATGTCCTTATTAGTTCTCAGAAGGCTTGCTATGTACCCCTCTATATTTTTGGATAGTATCGCAAAATATCCGGAAGCGGATCTGGCTACAAGTATGCTTATATTCGCAGTAATGCTGTTATCCAATGTTACCTTTACCTGCATCTTCTGTGGCTCCTGGTCTGCTTTTTTAAGGAGGTTTATAAATTCGTCTGTCTGGTTTAAGTCTGTAATCCTTCTGCCTGAAAGCAGTTCTGGGCTTATTTTAAGTATCTTCTCCGCGTTGCTGCTGACCCAGCCTATCTTATATCCCTGATCCATGAAGCAGTATACTTCGTCAGGGCTCGCGTTCATGGCATCGGCTTTTTCCTCGAGCCGGCTGATTTCCGTTATATCGTAGAATAGGTTATGGGACAGGGTGTCACTTATCTTTGACTGAAACAGGACAAACTTCTTGCCGTCTTTATAGCTTGCTACGCCTTTGCCGAAATCCCTCAGATTCTGCGCCTCCTTCTCTGTTGAGGAGAATAGTTCGCTTATAGGCTTGCCCTGGGCCTCCCTGGAATTGCGGCCTATTAGGTTCAGCAGTGCCTTATTGGCTTTTACTATTGCCCCGCCTTTATCTGTTATTGCTTGCGGCATTATTGTATTGAAAGCTGCGTCGAAGTATTTTGCAGAGTTTAAGCTCCTGTCGCGCTCGATTTTAGCTATCGCCTGATATCCTGCCATCTTCGAAATCAAGCCTGCGGTCTCTGCTACCTCTTCGCTGAAGCTGTTCTCATTTCTGGAGAGCAGTGTTATTACGCCTATCGGCTTTATCTCAGTAGTTATTGGCAGCACGAGGCAGCTCTTAAAGCCCTTGTTAAAATATTCTATAAGATCTGCGAATGCAGAGTAGCCGCTCAGGCTGTTGTCTATGTATGGCTTCTTGGTATTTAAAGCAAATTCCTCTGAGCTGCTTGCTTCTTTGTCCCTGCCGTATACGTCTTTTACTATGAATTCGTTAACGCCCATTATTTCTTTTGTAAATTCTGCAGTCTTTTGCAAAAATTCTGTTAGACCTGCAGATGAGGTATTTATATTTGAAATCCTCTCTATAATTTCTGTTGTGCTGCCCAAGGTACCACGGGATACTAGCGCCGTTGCTAGTGCAATTTATAAATATAATAATTTTTGTGATTTTAATGAAACTTGAAAAACTCTTTGAAGGGATTTACAGCATAGATGGAAGGTTAGCCACCGCCAATATGGTGAAAGGCAGTACGGTATACGGAGAAGAGCTTATAGAATTGGATGGAAGGGAATACAGGCTATGGAATCCGTACAGAAGCAAGCTCTCGGCTGCCTTGATGAAGGGTTTGAAGCGCATGGATATCAGAGGCGGATCAGAAGTGCTTTACCTTGGAGCATCGACAGGCACAACAAGCAGCCATGTGAGCGATATTGTAGGGGAGAAAGGCAACGTCTTCTGCGTGGAGATATCCGAGAGGAGCATGCGCGATTTGCTCAAGGTGTGCGATATCAGGAAAAACATGTTTCCGATATTCGAGGACGCAAGAAATATCGGGGCTTACAGGGAGGACGTCGGAACGGTGGATGTGATATATCAGGATGTGGCTGCGAGGGACCAGGATTTGATACTGCTAAGAAATGCGGCGCTTCTCAAAAAAGGCGGCACGGCTTATGTTGCAATAAAATCGCAAAGCATAGATATATCGAAGAGGCCGAGTGAGGTGTTTGCTGGCTTTCTTAGGAATGTCTCTGTTGCTTTCGAGATACTGGAAAGGATAGATATAGGAACATATGACAAGCACCACCTCTTCGTTGTCCTTAAGAAGAAAATTGATTAATTTTTTAGCTCTTAACATGCATAGTGTAAGCGCTGGTTCGCTATGGATTGCTCAAAGTATTTGGCCGCTTTGGATCTGAAGGCGGATTACGCTGAATGCCCGTACTGCGGCGCAACGTTTCCTTTGGGAAAAAATGGCAGCGGATTCTGTAGCTTCTGCGAAGGCTTTTACGATGAATCTGTAGAGGCAGGCAGGGAGGATGACCTTGCGCAGATGGCAGGGCTGCACAGCTTTATAAAAAAAAGCGCATTGAGCGAGCTGGAAAAAGCGCTCGCTTCCTTGCAGCCCAAGACGCTGGATCCCTTCACGTTATTTGCCAAGGGCAGTTTCTACAGATATCTTTCCAACTACAGGTATTATGACCTTGATTACAACAGACAAGGCTTCATGGAGGAAAACTCCTCGAATATTTATGAATCTCTGGATCTTACTGCGAAGTATAAAGAGTTTTTTTACAAGGCCATAAAAGTATCTAAAGAAAAATACTCTGCTTCTCCGAACGAGATTCTCCAATATATGCAATTTATAACAAACCTGAAGCTTAAACGGCGCTTTCAGGCGGGCTTGGCTCTCAGGGAGATGAAAACTTCTGCAAAGAACAGGGAACTGCTGGATTACTCTGAAATGGCGTATCTCGCCGAATCGGCAGATGGAAATGCACTTGAAATGATAGGCAGGCTTTCTGAAGCGGGCAATCTGAATTCGCTTTATTATCTTGGTGAGTATCTTGTGCTGAAAAAGCTCTTCAAGGATGCAGAACACGTGCTCCAGGCACTGATAGACAAAGTGGAAATGCACGAAGCAGCGTACCTGCTGCACAGGGTAAGAACGTTTATTGATGAGACTTCGCTTTAGTCACGTCGTATTTATCCGCATTGACATACTCCAATATTGCATCAACAAGGCCTGCATGGGCAAACATCTGGGGAAAGTTACCCCTTGGCTCTTTACTGGACTGGTCTATATGCTCCGCCAGGAGGCCATGGTCTGTAGATCCTTCTATTATCCTGTCTATTATTCCCTTTGCTTTTTCCAACTGGCCGAGCCTGGTGTAAACGCGCGATAGCCATGTATTTATGAGTATGAATGGATGCGCAGCCTCTCCTGCAAAGTCAATCTTGTACCTGAGGAGCAGCCCGCTGCTTGAAACAAGTTCCTTTTCTATTACTCCAAGGGTATTTAGGAAAATCTCATTGTCAGATTCTACGAATCCGTACAGAGGCAGCGTAAGAAGCGATGAATCTACAGTGTTTCCGCCGTAATAATGGGTGAAGATCTTGCGCTCCTTCGATATTCCCTTTTCAAGCATCTCTTTTTTTATAGCTCCGGCTATGCTGGACCATTCGCGAGACTGGCCTGCTTCGCCTATCTCTGCAGCCATTCTTGCGGATCTATCCATCGCCACCCAGTCCATAAGTTTTGTATGCATCACAAAATGCTTCTCAGACCTCTCTTCCCATAGGCTTAAACTTGGTTCTTCCCAGGACCTTGAGACCCATTTTGTTATTGCCTCTATGGCCCACCAGTTTTCCTTTACAAATTCAGTATCTCCGGAATGTTTTAAGTAAGAGTACAGCGCATTTATGAAGTCTCCTTCGGAGTCCATCTGTATCTGCATGTATGCCTCATTGCCGACCCTGACAGGCTTTGAACCGTGGTTGCCTTTCAGCCATGGAAGAGTCTCCTCCGCTCTTGGCGGCGTTCCGTCTATGGAGTAAAGCGGGTGGTCGAAACTCTTGGAAGCAGGATCTATAAGGCTTATAAGAAAGCTAAGCATCCTCTTAGATTTATACAGCAGCCCGCTATTCGAGAGGGCTTCGGAGGCATAGGCTGCGTCGCGGACCCATACATACCTATAATCCCAATTTCTTCCCTTGCCGACTATCTCTGGAAGCGATGTGGTTGGCGCAGCGATAGCGCCTCCTGATGGATTATATGTAAGCCCGATTATTACTGCAAGTGATCTATAATAATGCCTGCGGAACTCATTTACTTCAACCGCCTTTGAGAGCTGCGTCTGCCAGTATTTTTTAGTTGCCTCCAGAGATTCGTACGGATCAGCATATACAAAGCCTTTGTTGCTGAAAAGGCCGTATCGCAGATCCTTTGAATAAAGGAGCGAGATATACCCTTTTCCTGGTTCAACTATCGCTTTGCTATCTTCTACGATTTTATACTTCCCTTCTATAAGTACCTCTATTCCTTCTTTGGATTGCGGATTCCGGAATATCAGCCCTTTTTCTACCTCTTCCACACCCGGATTTATCATGCCGTAATCAAATGTCGGTTTGATGTCAACGATAAACGGTATTTCGGAATTGTATATCCGCATTATCGCAGAGAGACCCATGGGCAGGAAATCGTATGTCTCGAGTGTTCCGGCTTCTGCTGTGAAGCTGTTCTTTATTATTAGGCTGTCCTGCACATAAGTGCTTACAAGATTGTATTCTGAAGCAGGCTTTAGCGAAAAATAGCCGCCTTTTACATCGTCAAGTATTCCCGAAAATAGCGACTGGGAATCGAAGCGCGGGCATGGAAACCAGTCTATGACTCCGTCAAGCTCTAGTGCAGAGGTTATTGAATTCGATAAGAAGACGCGTTTCCTGTCTGATACAACCAAATGAGCACCATTAACATCGCATTAAACCGCAATTATCCCTTTATGACGATTATTGGGATATTACGAACGACCGCCTTGGCTATGTTTGCCTTTTCTACAACGCCAACTACGTCATCCACACCTTTATACGCCCATTCTGCCTCCTCGCTGACCAGTTTCCGGGTTTTTATCCTTATTTCGACCTTCTTGCTTTTCAGCGTGCTGAATGTCTTTGAGGCTGGGATTTCGCGCAGCGCCTGGTGCCTGGACATCACTCTTCCGGAACCATGGCATGCTGAACCGAAGGTTTCTTTCACCGACCCGCCTGCCCCGCATAGAACATAACTGGCAGTGCTCATGCTGCCGGGTATTAGGACAGGCTGTCCTATATGCCTGTACTTCTTTGGCACGTTTTCTGATCCGGAGGGCAGGGCTCTCGTAGCTCCCTTCCTGTGAATGTAAAGCTTTCTTCTCCTTCCATCTACCACGTACTCTTCCTGCTTGACTATATTATGCGCCAGATCATAGAGCAAATTCATGCCCAGCTCATCTGAGCTTTTGCCGAACACCTGTTCGAAGCTCTTCCTTACCTCGCTCGTTATTATTTGCCGGTTTGAGAAGGCAAAATTGACCGCGCATTTCATAGCCTGCAGGTAGCTATCTGCTTCCTTGCTGCCTACATACGCATAGCTTAACTCCTGGTCTACAAGCTTTATGTTGTGCTCTTTCTGATAGTCAAGTAGCAACCTAAGATAGTCGCTGCAGACCTGATGTCCGAAGCCGCGTGAGCCGGTATGTATCATTACAACTATCTGATCAGGATAAAGCCCGTACGCATTGGCTATCTTCTCGTCAATGGTTTTTTCTACTTTTTGCACTTCGAGAAAATGGTTGCCTGCGCCGAGGGTGCCTAACTGGTTTAGACCACGTGATCTAGCCTCCTTGCTTACTTTATCGAATGCTGCTCCATCCATGACGCCTTCTTCCTCAGTGTTTTCTGCGTCGTCTGCAGTACCGAACCCCTTCTTGATCAGGTAATCTGCACCTTCGGTTGCAATCTTTTCCAAGTCTACCTCCTTCATGCCAAGATTCTGCTTGCTTCCCACTCCGCTAGGCACATTGGAATAGAGCGCATCGGCAAGCTTCTTCTCTTTTCCTTTTATATCGCCCTCGGAAAGGTTTGTCCTTATCAACCGGATTCCGCAGTTTATATCGTATCCGCAGGTGCCCGGAGAGACTATCCCTTCGTCTGCATCAAATGCTGCGACACCGCCTACAGGGAATCCGTATCCCTGGTGGCCGTCAGGCATTATTAGCACGTCGCCAACCAGGCCGGGCATGGTAGTTGCATTAACCGCCTGCTCGAGGGTTTTGTCCTGCTTCATCTTGCCGAGCATCTCCTCTGTGGAATATACGCTTACTCCGCCATTCATCCGGTCTGCTGCGTTTCTCTCTATGCGGAACTTAAAATCTGCAAGTTTCTTTATCTCCATTTACAACATCAATTTTGCATGCCCCTGCAGGACAGAGTATTCGAATGCGTGACATCATCCGCCGGCAGCCGGCGCAGTGTTTCTCATTAACATTGTTAAATATAGGGTCAAGGATATTTAAACCTTGAGAGAAAGGGCCTTGTCAACAAATTCGGTTGATTTTATAACCACACTAATCTCATATGGCAAGTTCATGTACTGGATAACCAATCGCAGGGTAATTGGAAGACGGGGCTTCATTGGCTACACCATAGACTCGATGCCACTGGAAAACGTAACAGATGTGCTGGTCAACAGAACGATTATGGACAGGATACTGGGTCTCTCCTCTCTTGTAATAGTGCCTATAGGAGGAGGTAGTGGCACTTTCATACAGGATGCAGGGTCTCGCAGTGGAATTATCGAAGGCGTTTCCAACTACTTCCCCGCCCTCAGGCCGGAGAAAGCGCGTCATCTGCAGGCACTGGTTTTCCATCTTAGAGATGCAAGGAAGGGATCTACGGGAAGGATTCTGTAGAGAAGAAGCTGTACCATTGTGTGCAGGATGTGGGCGTAAGGTATTTTAAGGTATTTATACAAATAATTATCTGCTTGTCAGTCTATTCTTTAGCTGATGAATTAAAACTGGTAATTGGTTAGGTTGAAATGGCCGAAGAGAAGATGAAGGAAGAGAAAGAAGGAGAAAGGGCTGAGCAGAAGCAGAAAGCAAGAGAAACGAGCATAATAAGAATAGCTGGCCGTGATATCAACGGCAACTTCAAGATTGTTCATGCACTGATGCAGATAAAGGGCATTGGCTTCAACATGGCTCATGCAATTTCGCTAATGTGCGAGAGACAGTATAATATAAATCCTAATTTAGAAATAGGCTCTTTGGACGAGGCGCAGCTTGCCAAGATAGAGAACGCGCTTAACAATCCGCTCAAGATAGGCATACCTACGTATCTCTCAAACAGAAGGAAGGACCTCGATTCAGGCTCAGATATGCATCTTGTAGGAACGGATTTGACGTTCAGGACAAGGCAGGATGTGGAGAGCGGCATAAGGATGCAGACATGGGTTGGATCAAGGCACCAGTATGGGCAGAAGGTAAGAGGACAGCGGACAAGATCTACTGGAAGAACAGGCGCTACAATAGGCGTTGTGAAGAAGAGCGTGCAGACGACCGGCACGGCTGCACAGCAGGCTGGTGCACAAACTGCAAAGCAGGAAGCTGCCAAGAAGTAAGGTGTATGAATGGGATCGCCAAAGAGGAATAGGAAAAAACTCCAGCGGCCTGCTGCGATGTGGAACAAGCAGAGAATAGAGGAAGAGCATAGATTAAGAGACGCTTACGGCCTTAAGAAGCTTGAGGAGCTCTGGAAAGCGACAAGCGAGATAAGGCGGATAAAAAGGAATGTTAGGCAGGTGCTATCGGGCAGGGAGGGCGAGAATGTAGGCAGGGAGATAATAGCAAGGCTTGCAAGATATAACGTGATAAACAGCAATGCGGTGCTGGACGACCTTCTGCTTCTCAAGCCAGAATCGCTTCTTGAGAGAAGGCTTGAGACAATAGTTTACAGGAGAGGACTTGCCAAGAGCTTTGGGCAGGCAAGGCAGCTGATAACGCACGGATTTATAGCGATAAATGGAAGGAGAATAACCTCGCCAGGCTATCTTGTCAGGAGCGTGGAAGAAGGCAGCATTTCATATTACAAGAAGATAGATATCGATGCAGGAGTCAAGGGCAATGTCATCGGGGCTGCACCAGGTGCGCAGCCTGCACAGCCATCAGAGGCCCCGCAGCAGCAGGAAGCGCCTGTGCAGAGAGAAGGAGTTGGTGAATAGAAATGGCAAAAGCAGCGGTTACTAAGCAGAGCACAGCAAAACCAGTGAAGAAGAGCGAAGCAGCTGGAAAGAATGAGCAGGTTAAGAAAGGGGAGCTCTCATATGAGGAAGAAGTTTCAATAGCGCAGGAGAAATACAAGCAGAAAGGAATAAGATGGGGCGTAGCCCATGTCTTCTCTTCCAAGAACAATACGATAATAACACTTACAGACCTCTCCGGTTCGGAGACCATAGCAGTGGGTAGCGGAGGCATGGTCGTCGGTACGGACCATGAGGAAGGATCTCCTTATGCCGCTACGCAGGCAGCTTACAGGGTTGCCTCTGCGGCTATAGAAAAAGGCATAACCCACATCAACATAAAGATAAGGGCACCCGGAGGCCATGGCTCAAAGACTCCTGGACATGGAGCGCAATCTGTCCTTAGAGCATTGGCAAGGAGCGGGTTCAAGATAGGAAGCATAGAGGATGTTACGCCAATACCTACAGACACAACTAAAAGGCCAGGAGGCAGAAGAGGAAGAAGAGTATAACTGGCTTTTTCTCTTTATTTTCTTTATTCCGCACCGCCAAAGCTGACACTCGGCATCACGCCGCTGGGAGGGTAAGCTCTTATCCTGAGCCAGTAGAATGGCCCAGTAATCGCCTGACCTGCAGCGCATTGCATTTGACCTTCTATAGGTAATGCTGTTGTAGGCAGACTGCCTGTAGCTGTGCCTAATAAGGCATAGTTATTGTAGAATGATGCACTCGATGTTGATGGCCAATATATCCCCCAT
>JAJZLT010000027.1 GCA_021803245.1 Microcaldota archaeon | reverse complement strand
TTTTTGTAAAACTTAAGAAGGTTTTGATAAAACGCTTCCTAAAAGTTTTGAGGTGATCTATCCGCAGGTTCCCCTACGGATACCTTGTTATGCCTTAGCCCCCCTCACGGAACCTTAGTTCGACAGCACCAAAAGATACTGCGTCACTAAGACCCCACTTGGATGACTTGGCAGGCGGTGTGTGCAAGGAGCGGGGACATATTCACCGCCTGATGGTGACAGGCGATTACTAGGGATTCCAACTTCATGAGGGTGAGTTACAACCCTCAATCCGAACTTGGGCTGGTTTTAGGGGATTGGCTCCTCATTTCTGAGTGGCGACCCATTGTACCAACCTTTGTATGCCGCGTGTAGCCCTGGAGATTCGGGCCGTACTGACGTACCGTAGCCCTCCCCTTCCTCCTGCTTAAACGCAGGCAGTCCCAACAGAGTGCTTGGCATATCTCTATACCAGTGGCAACTGTCAGCGAGGATCTCGTTCGTTACCGGACTTAACCGGATAGTTCACACCACGAACTGACGATCGCCATGCAACACCTCTCGGCTTGTTAGGTAAGGTCTTTAGCCTGACCTTCATCCTGCCGTCGCTCCAGGTAAAGTTCCCGACGTTGAATTCAATTAGACCGTAGCATCCACCCCTTGTGTGCTCCCCCGCCAATTGCTTTAAGTTTCAATCTTGCGACCGTACTCCCCAGGCGGCAGACTTAACAGTTTTCCTACGGTACTGCACTTATTCGTGATAAGCGCAACACCAGGGTCTGCATGATTTACTGCTAGGGCTACTCGGGTATCTAATCCGATTCGTTCTCCTAGCCTTCGTCACTCACTGTCGGATGCGTTCTGGTCAAGCGCCTTCGCCACAGGTAGTCCTTATAGGATTATAAGATTTTACCCTTACCCCATAAGTACTCTTGACCTCTCCCGCTCCCTAGCCAAAAGGTATTTCATGCACGTATCGGTGTTAAGCACCAATATTTCACATGAAACGGTTTTAGCCAGCTACGGACGCTTTAAGCCCAATAATAGTGGACACCACTTGTGCCGCCGGTATTACCGTGGCGGCTGCCACCGGTCTTACCCAGCACTTATTCCCCAAGCTTGCTAAACTTGGTAAAAGGCGGAGGTGAATCCGCCACTCAGACTCCCCCCATCACACTTACGTGCATTGTGGAGTTTGCGCGCCTGCTGCACGCCGTAGCGCTAGGGCCCTTGTCTCAGTGCCCTTCTCGGGGCTCATACTCTCATATCCCCTACGGGTCAAAGGTATGGTGGGCCGTTACCCCGCCATCTGCCTGATCCGACGCAGTCTCATCGTAGGGCGGTAATGCTACAATTCGCGTACCTTTTAGGCTATAACTCATTTCCAGAAGTAGTAGCCTATATGGCATTAGCCTCAGTTTCCCAAGGTTGTGCCCTTCCCTACGTTAGATTGACCACGCGTTACTGAGCCGTGTGCCACACACTCAAGCGAGTGCGTTAACTTGCATGGCTGTCGAAATCTGATAGCAGTGTCCTCCAGCAGCATCGACTGGAGTTTCGCAATTTTGGATTGCAATTGGTTGCTAATCTCTTTGCATTCTCAAGACTACATCCAATCCCAAATAGGGATTTTCACAAGAATGACACATCAAATCGAGGTCAAATAAAGCATGATTGTGAACCGCAGATTTGCGGCAGAAAGCACTAGCTCTCCTTACTAAGTTATATCTTTCACTCATAAGATTTAAATAGGTTGCCATGTCAGGCGAGCACTTGTTTTACAATCGTATGCGGCAGGCAAAGCTACTGCCACTATTTTAAATTTGCCTTCCAATCAATTCCGGTGATGATCTTGAGCATAATAAGCGAATTTCGCACTTTCATAACAAAGGGAAATGTGATAGACCTTGCGGTCGCTGTGGTAATAGGCGTTGCATTCAACGCTGTTGTGACTGCGCTGGTCACAGACCTGATAACGCCTCTTATAGGAATACCTGGGCATGTCGATTTCTCTGCCATGACATTCACTATAAACGGCAGTACCTTTATGTACGGCTCGTTCATAAACTCGCTCATAAGCTTTCTTGTTATAGCATTTGTTGTATTCCTGATCATGGTAAAGCCTGCAGCAAAGATCGAGGAAAGGCGCGCTGCCAAGGCGGCTTCGTCAGGCCCTACGACAAAGACATGTCCAGAGTGCCTTTCGACAATACCAATCAAGGCAAGGAGGTGCGCTTACTGTACATCCGTGCAGGAAAGCTAATTATATAAATATGTAGCTAGCCTTTTATAGCAGAGCAACAAGGTGGAAGAATGAGCGTCAAGGATCCGGTATGTGGAGGGCAGGCGCACGAGAATACGCCTTTCAAGGCAGAGTTCAGGGGCAAGAAATATCTTTTCTGCTCGAGCAAGTGCCTGGCCCAATTCGACAAGAACCCATCGCAATATTCAAAGAAGGGGAAGTGAATAAAGAAGCCATGTGGGAGCGGAGTGCTGCAAAAGGATATAATAATTTTAGCAGAGATAAGAATAGAGTCTATCAATAATGCGAGTGTAGTCTAGTCTGGTAGGACTTTGGCCTTCCATCAAAATTTTTCCTGAAAAATTTTATCAACGGGAGAAAGTCAAAAACCCGGGTTCAAATCCCGGCGCTCGCATTTTAAAGATAAGGCAGAAAGCCTTTAAAAAAGCTATGCCTGAACGGTACGAATGCATAAAAACATCATATAAGCAAATCCGTAGACACGGAGGGACATACAAAGAGGTATTCGAAGACATAAGCAATTATGAGAAATCAAAAGAAGGTTCGGCTAACTATTACGCCTGACTTCGCACGGAACTGAATGGCTGAAGATGCGGGCAAATGCCAGCGCAAGGACTATGCAATTATTCGGATTCCATCATAGAAAAAGTATCTCTTAACTCTTAAGCATAAGTATCCGCGGCAAGGCGGAATCGATAAGATAGATGCCTATGCCTTCCTGCCTAAATTCGCATGCGCTTTGCCCAGCTCCCTTGAGAACTGGATGGAAATAAGATTTAATTCTCCTGCGAGCACGGTTGCTGCGACTATTTCGGCAAATTTGGCCGAATTTGAGCCTGCAGGATCGCCGCTTCCTTCAACCCCCATTATGGATAATGCTTCTTTCTGCGCCCTGAGCGAAGTGCCTCCGCCAACTGTTCCAAGCTCCAGCGAAGGCATCGTTACTGATATATAAAGATCATTATTTCTCAGCTCAGTCCACGTATAACAGCTGCTGCTCTCCACCACTTGCGCAAGATCCTGGCCAGTGGCTGCAAATATAGCCGCTACCTGGTTTGCAGCATGGCCGTTCAGCTTTGAACTGCCTGCGCGCGAGCTGCCGAGTATGTTCTTCTTTACGTTTATCTTATTCAATTCCTCTGCGCTTACCCTCAGTATCCTTTCAAGCACGTCTTCCTTTACTACGGCTTCTGCAAGCACGGTCTTACCACGGCCAAGAAGGCTGTTTATGTAAGAATCTTTCTTATCTGAGCACATGTTTCCGCTCACTGAGAGCATTTTCGCTCCTTCAAAGTTCTTTTCTATATATAAGCATACTGCCTCAGAAGCTATTGTAACCATGTTCATTCCCATTGCATCTCCGGTCTTGAAGCTCAGCCTGAGCCAGACATTGTTGCCTAAAACAAATGGCTCTATGCTCTCGAGCCTGCCATGGCGCGTTGTCTCTTCGGCACTCCTTTTCAGCTGGCCAGAGTTCTTGGGAAGCCATTTGAGGAATTCGCTTACCTGTTTTATAGATTCAAATTCGAAGAGAGGCGCGCGCGCCATTGCATCCTTGATTACAAGCGCCTTGACTCCGCCGCTTGCGCTTAACGCCTTCATGCCTCTATTTACTCCTGCAATGAGCGCGCCCTCCGTAGTGGCCAACGGAACGTAAAAGTCGCCTTTCGCATATTCTCCGTCAATAGTAATTGGACCTGCCACTCCAAGTGGTATCGGCACACTTCCTATGACATTTTCGGCATTCCTGCCAGAAACAGAGGCGTATTCCAGCTTATAAGCCCCTATTCCGTCAAACCTTTTCTTAGTCATCCTCTCAAGCGCCTGCCTCCTCAGAAGCGCTGCTTTTTCAGGACCAACCCGACTGTCAAGTTCGTGGAAATGCACCTTGCCAGATAAAAGCAATTCAAGCATAAGCGAATCGCTCTGCACTTTTTCCTCCATATTTAAACACTGTACTGAAAGATTATAAAAGGCATCGCAGTCCTTCGTTAGGCAGCCAATAAGGCAGCTGTCATGACCACATTTCCTTGCGGAGTATCCGTTATATAAAGAAATTTAAAAAAGAGGTTTCATCTAAGTATCAAAGCAGTGAAAGCATGAAGGCAATACAAGTGCATACTGCCAGCGAGCATGTTCAGTGCACAGTAACGCGTTACAGGCACAGCCGCAAAGGTCCAAGGTCTAGAATTGGCATATATGTCATCTACCTGCCATAGGCATCGTATTCCGTCCTTAATAATATTTACCTATAACTGCTTGATCCCTTATCATCCGGCTTCTGGAGCGGTTTAGGCGGTGGAGATCTATACCATTTGGCATCTATATAAAGGACATATTTTACTTGATTGTAAAAGAAATACAAAGTAATGAAGGCAATCTCTCCCCTGTGCTCCATGGCTGCTGCCGTTTCGTCGCTCAGTACGTTATTTGTAGTGATGAAAATAAGTTTTACGTCGAGCTTCTTCGCAACTTGGAGAAACCTCTTGTAATCAACACCTCCGATATCTCTAACCCAGTAGACATTGCTCTGGGCCTCTAGCCATCCATAGAAGACTGCGAATTTATCTTCACAGTATTCCTCAATCTCCTTAAGCACAGGCCTCAGATCTTCAGCTACTCCAAATTTTGTCAGTTCCCATCCTTTTCCAGAATCCTGTCCCACAAAATCAATCATTTAGTAATCCATAAAACTAAAAATTTTTGCATATTGCAGAAGGGATTAGCAGCAGTTTTAAATAGGAGACACGGTCACATACCTTGCGGGAGCTTATGTTCAAGCGACATTCCCATAAAGCCGAGATTCACGCTCTCAGGCGCTATAATGCAAACGGAGAAACAGTAAGCGCAAGCACCACTAGAAATGGTTTCGTAAATGGTTTCCTTTATCCTTCAAGGCCATTGCTTGAAACTTTCGCTTCTCTCGATGCAGAGATAAAGCGCGAAAGGCTTTCTTGGATGCAATCCGGAGCTGCGGCAGAGTTTGCAGACAGATACAGATCACTTCTGGCTCCGTACACTGGCTTTCGTGAAAGGGAGGAAATGATAAAATCGCAGCAACTCATCCTTTATGGGGAGGTCAGAAGGCCGGCTACAACCGACAAGGCCCTTGAAGTATATAATCAAAAAACAATTCTGCAATTTCCTAGAGACGTACGAGATGAACTCAATGCCATAGCAGACCTAGCTGCAGAGCATTCAGAGAACTACGAAAATGCGATGGAGTACATTTTCAAGCAAAGAGACGAAATAGCCGGAAAGGCAATAAACTCCTGGACCAAGTTTATGACTGCGGATTATAAAAATCCAAAAGAGTTCCTTGCCTTCCTAATCGGCGAAGAATATGTCGCAGACCGCGAGACTGCAAAACCCTTTCTAACAGCATTGGAGCGCCTCAGAAGGAAAAATGGCGAGCACGGCGATTTCCTGCGGAATCTAAAAACTCAGCTACTTGGTAATGAAACTGCCGTTGTAAAGGAGGCAACTCTGCAAGAGTTTGTCAAATTTCTTGAAATCAACAAAAGAGACGCCAACATCAGCAAACCGGCTGATGGTATTTTGGAGATGCTTGCCCTAATAGCATTCCCTGCCACCGATATACCTGGCGAAGTTTCGCGCAAGATAACTACAAGCGGCATCTTTCCAGTGGAATTGAAAGCAGCATATTCAAGATTCGTAGAGCAGCAGATCACATCCAGCTTCGACAGGATCAAGAACGCACTGGCAGTGTACGCAGAAGATACGCATATGCCATCTTTTTCTGCTGATCTTAAAACGAATGGTGCTAAGCGCGGCAGAGCTCCATCGCAGCTTAACGTGGTATTCACTACGGAAAATGTCGTATCTGTCCCTATAAAGCCTGAATTCGCAATTTTCTTTTCTAATTCGTCTGACTTAACAGAATCTGAGCAGAAGCTTTCAAGATATCTTAAAAAGCTTGCGCGAAACGATTCCAGGAAGCTGCAGGATTTCAATACTATTGTGGCAACTTTGCGAGCAGATCCATACGGAACGGGGGTCAAGAAGCTGGAAGCCAACTATGCAGTTCATTTCAATGATCCTGCACGTATGCCGGCTCCAAGATGGAGATACAGAGCCGACAAGAGGGAAGGAGTCCATTTCCTCGATGAAGAATCGAATAGGCTTAGGGCGGTCTACTATTTCGATAGGTCGCTCGGACCTCATGTGATTGTTCTGGAGGCGATAATGACGCATGACGAGTTCGATATCAAGTATATGCCAGGTAAATAAGGGCGTCTATCTGCCTCTCGACATATATGTGCCTAACTGCGGACGAGCCGTTCTCCGAGCGTTGACAGCTCCATATTAATGCTCGCTATGCTCCTGTTCGAATCACGTACTACATCTGCATACCTCCTGGACTGGGTCCTCAGATGCCTGTTACTAGCAGGTGCTCCTGTAGATGTTCTTGCATTTGCAAGTGCTGTATCGCTGACCTCCCTGTACACGCTTATGGCATCCTTCAGCAGCGCTACCTTTCTTCCTCGTTTTACAGTGAGTCTGGCTGCACGCTCAAGCCCGTATGCAGCGCTTATGCCTTCATTTATCTTATAAACAGAGTATGCTGTGCGGTGCATCTTCTCTAAAGATTCTCTGGCTGTTTTCTCTATCCTCTTGGATCTGTACTCCCCAAAAAGTGCCATAAAACCATATTGCAGTGTAATCCTATTCAATTTACTGATATATAAGCCATTCCTCCTAAAAAATAGGTTTCAGTTGCTTTTTTATATCTATGCAAAGCTGTCCGATACCACATCAAAAGTATTTGTTTATATATCAGAACAAAGCGAAGAAGGAATTGAATAAAAGTTGATTAATATGTTTGCTGAGAAGTCAAGCAGAATAAAAGTCATTTCAGAACAGGTCGGTCGCAGCGTAACGTTGATTCTTCGAGATCCAGCAATTGCATTTTCAAGCAGGGATCACATAATTATTGGAAATGCTGTCCCTGATCTTCATTCAGGAGTAAGAGTGCTTGGCCATAAAGAAACCACATTCGAGCATCTGAGTGCAGGCAGCGAGTATCTCGTGTCAGCAGCAAGCAGATTGAGATCGCTTGAATTCCTCATAGATAAGGGCGGATGTGAGTCAGACCCACAAGCCAAGATAAGGCATGCAATTAAGCTGATTGAGCTGCTCGCGGAAGTTGCAAAGCCAGATATAAGCACCTACAATGGTAAAAACGAGCTGAGGCCGGTTTCCGATGAAAGGATCAAGAAACTTCAAGATGAATTAGGCATAATCAACAGGTTCGATATAGAATCATCCGAAAGGCACTAAGCGTCATGAAACAAACGGGCTTCGCATATCCGCTAATAAATCCACTGGCGAAGCCACAAGAAGGCATATTCGCGCTGCAAGAGGAATACACGAATGGTTTTCCACTGCTGTTTGGTCCTGAGAAAATCAAACGACATTCGTTGAATGCTCAGCATACTCTTTTAAACCTGCTACTGTCACTAATCTTTGCAACCAGTGTTTTTATGAAAAGCGTAACGGTTAGAATAGCTGGCGCTAATGGTGATGGAGTTGAGTCTAGCGGCGCGCTCCTGATAAAAGTGGCAGCTCAGAACGGGATGCACGTATTTGGATACCGCGGTTACCAGTCAATAATAAGGGGAGGGCATGTCTGGTATCAGGTGCGCGTAAGCGACCAAAAGCTTACCAGCCACGGGGACGATATAAATATACTAATAGCATTCAACCAGGATGCCATAAACAACCAGCGCTCGCACCTGAGCGAGCACGCCATAATAATATACGACCCTTCCAAGGCCAAGGTCTTGCCTGAAGATGAAGCAAAGTACAAGACTATAAAGCTGCCAATGATAGACATGGCCGTGCAGGTAAGCGGAGACCCGATAATGAGAAATGTTGTCTCAATAGGCGCTGCCATAAAGCTGCTGGGCATCGAGAAGAGTGTGATAGACGATGTGCTAAGAGGGATGTTCGGGAGAAAAGGAGCAGATGTGGTCAACAGCAACATAAAGGCGGCAGACATGGGCTATAATTTCGAGGGACTTGAGAAAGCCTACGATATACCTCATGATTCCAATTCCAGATATACAATGGACGGCAACACCGCGCTCAGCATAGGTGCATACGCTGCAGACTGCAAATTCTATGCCGCGTATCCCATGACGCCTGCAAGCAGTATACTTCACTGGTTTGCAGCGCATGCAAACAATGGCGTGCTTTGCAAGCAGACGGAAGACGAGATAGCAGCAATAAACATGGCGATAGGCGCTTCCAGCGCAGGAGTACGCGCAATGTGCGGAACAAGCGGAGGCGGCTTCTCATTAATGGTAGAGGGCCTCGGCCTTGCAGGCATGCTTGAAGTGCCGCTTGTTGTAGTTGAATCGCAAAGGACTGGGCCGAGCACAGGCCTTCCCACAAAGACGGAGCAGGCCGATCTACTTTTCGTAATGCATTCTTCGCAGGGCGAATTTCCAAGGATTGTCGTAGCGCCAAGGTCTGCTTCAGAGTGCTTTGAAGTAGCGGCAGAAGCATTTAACCTTGCAGATAGATACCAATGCCCTGTCATAATACTTACTGATCTGTTTATGTCAGAGCACATCGAATCGATAGACGGCTTTGATCTTGACAAGGTCATGGTAGACCGCGGAAAGGTCACCATGACAAATACTGCAGGCGGCAGATTCAAGAGATACCTGTTGACTGAAGATGGCGTTTCGCCCAGGGCTCTGCCCGGAACCCCAAACATGGAGTTTGTAGCAGGCAGCGATGAGCACGATGAATACGGGGATCTTGTGAGCGATGCACTTTCCGGAATAGACAAGTATGTCGAAATACGCGAAAGGATGCATGAAAAGAGGATGAAGAAGCTGGATACTATGCTTGCGAATGAAAGTATTTTTGTCCCGCATCTAGACTTCAAGGATTCTGATTTCTATCTTGTTACATTCGGCTCGACCACAGAAGCGGTCCGCGAAGCAGTAGACAGGATGAGAAGCGAGGGCATGAAAGCTGGCATAATCTCCTTTAATTACATCATGCCTCTTGACAAAGGGGAGACAAAGCGGATTTTAAGTGGTAAGAGGCTTATAGATGTGGAATGCAATTTTACTGCACAGCTTGCACAGGTAATAATGGCCAATACGGGGATAGAAATAAAAGATAAGATTCTGAAGTACAATGGCGAAGCCATTACTCCAGGAGATATTGTATCGCAGGCAAAGGCGATACTTGGCAAATAGGCGATACTATGCCGGAAAAACACGAGATAAATGAGAAAGTCGCACTTCATGGTGCGCAGCAAAAGCAGGTTTACACATCAGGGGTAAAGCCGATATGGTGCCCTGGCTGCGGAGATTTTGGAGTTCAGGCAGGCCTGATTAAGGCTTTTAATGAGCTCGGGATAGATAAGAGTAACGTAGTCATAGTTTCTGGAATCGGATGCAGTTCAGCCATGCCACATCCTTTTAGCACGTATGGCATACACAGTCTGCACGGCCGGCTCTTGCCTGTAGCTAGCGGGCTAAAGCTTGCGAACCATTCTCTTACTGTTATAGGGACCGGCGGTGACGGCGATGGTTATGGCATAGGCAGTGCACACCTGCTGCATTCCGCAAGAAGGAACATAGATGTAACATACATAATAATGAACAACGAGACGTACGGGCTTACTACCGGTCAGACATCGCCTACCGCGCTGCAGGGACGCAAGACCAAGTCAACTCCATTTGGCGTTACGGAGATGCCAGTCAATCCGATGGCACTTGCGATAAGCGCAGGCGCAACATACGTAGCGAGAGGCTTTTCGGGAGACCCTATGCATTTGTCTCAGCTGATAAAAGGCGGTCTTTCTCATCACGGATTTTCCCTTATAGACATCTTCAGCCCATGCGTTACCTTCAACCACGACAACACATACGATTGGTTTAGGTCTAGGGTCTACAAACTTGAAGATGTTAAGCACGATCCAGCAAACATGGCCATGGCACTCGAGAAGGCTATGGAAGATATAACGAGCAATTACAGCAAGCTGCCTATAGGCCTCTTCTACCAGACAGATCGGCCTACTTACGAAGAATACGAGCTCTCCCTCAAAGATGGCCCGCTTGCAAAGCAGAAGCCGCATACCCGGGAGCAGATAATGGAGGTACTCGAAGAGAACAGATAAAGAGCCAAAGGCTGGCGGCTTTACAGCACTATAATGAAATATGGTTAGTCTTACTTTTCTGCAGCCATGTCTATGGGTAATCTTCTGCCCGAACTCTTTTAATTATCCTAATACACGATAAATCACAGGCTCTCTATTATCTCAGCAGTCTTCCTGACTCTCCCGATCCTCTTGAAGACATTGTTTATTGTTGCGTTATGCATCTCATTCGTCATGGCTGTCATCGCATCTTCTGCGAAGATCTGCTGGAACCCATATTCATATGCAAATCTTGCGGTGCTTTCCACTCCATGAGTCGTTGAGATTCCGCATAAGACAATGGTCTTAATTCCCATTCTCCTCAGCCTCAGCTCTAGGTCAGTTCCATAGAATGCGCCCCACTGTTTCTTAGTTATCACTATGTCTGAATCTTTGGGCCCAAGCTCAGCAACAATATCTGCAAAATCCCGAGGCATTGGCCCTCTACCAGACCATCCCTGTTCATCAGCAATGACATTCAGCCGCTCTTTCTCAGATGCCACTACATGCACAAGGAAGACAGGCATTCTGTTTTTTCTGAAGGCATCGGCAAGCATTGCCGCATTTTTTATTACTGTGCTTGCATCGTATGGTGCAAGGCTGCTCCCCATTGCTGATATACCCTTCTGCAAGTCAATCACAACAAGTGCGGTTGTTGCCTTCTCAATTTCTATAGCCATTTTATCACATAATTTATCATTTGCAATGCTTAAATATAATTTGCCTATTCTGTTTTTTGCAGCATTGACGGTTTATCCAAAAACTCAAACTTTGCCGGGTCTTCTACAAATTCATCGTACAAGCTTCTGCCCTTTTCCAGACCAAATGGCATGCCCGCTCCTTCCTCTATAGATACGTGTATGTCCTTATATGACTTGTTGAAGACAATTTCTCCATTGCAAAGCGAGAAGATCGCACCGCCTCCCATCTTTATTATAGATTCATAATCCGACTTGAATTCGCTGCCCACCAGGTTGCTCATTACCAAGCTCTTCGGCTCAGGATTTATGGTTATGTGGCCATAGTTGGGTGGTATGTAAAGCTTTTCTCCTTTGTATGCATTGACTATCCTCACATCGTATTCTCCATTTCCAAGCGGCTTTTGCAGAAGGTAAATCGCCCTTCCATCTATAACTTCATATATCTCGGGATACGAGAGCCCCTTTTCCGCGATGGCATGGTAGTGCCCCAAAGTCTTATTATGTTCACTGCCAAGATCCATGCCTTTCACGATTGTTATGTCGTACTTTACCCTGTACTTCCTAAACGCATCCTCTTGTTCACTGCCGACTGACCTGTACATGTAGTACAAGTCTTCTTCGCTGTTCTTGCTGTTTAGGAAATTCTTGTCGTAGAGTACGCTCTTTATCTCTTTCAGCTTTCTGGTGGAAGGAATAAGCTTTCTGCTTCCTGCCTTGAGCTCAAATCCCTCCAGTACCAGATCCAGAATCTTTGAGTTTAGCTTCATTTCATCTCCCATAACAATTTTACGCGGATGGCTTTATTGCATTGCAGCAAGCATACCCTCTTATTTCTTGGCTTTCTTGGAGCTCATTCTTTTCATGACTACGACCACTGCCGCTACAATGATTACAACAACAATTATGGCTACTGTGTAGCTGCCAAGCCCCCCTGAGCTTCCAGAAACCTCTGCATAGTAGTTATTGGAGCCAGTGTATGTCTGCTCTACGGCTCCGTTGGGCTGCTTCCACTGTTCATAGATTACTACCGGAAATATGCCTGGAGTCGCACTGCTGTCCACGCTCACGTCAAAGGTAACGTTTGCCGACTGACCCGGCATCAGGCCCGGTATATAATAACTGTTCGTTATAGGGGTCAGAGGGAACTGACTCTGGAAATTGAGCTGTATTTCCTCCGCCTCTACGTTGCCGGTATTGGTTATCCTGTATGTAACCGGCACATTCGTCTGGCCTGCCTTCAATGTATACGTGCCTTGCGTGAAATTGAACGATGCAGCAGGAGCTATGGATATATTGAGCTGCTGCGACTTGGTGAATTGATTCTTGTAGTTACTTGAGAGGTAGTTCAGGTTTGCAGTTATATACGAGCTGCCGTTCTGCGTGCTCTCCGCAGAGACGAGCACAGTTTCAGTTGCAGATCCGCCTGCAGGGATAGCGCCTATAAAGAAGTGGTTCACTGAGCTTATCACGCTTGCTCCAGCCCCTGAATCAAGGTTCAGGCTCACATTTCTTGCAAGCCCGGTGCCTACATTCTCAAGCACTACTATCATGCTCTGGTTATACCCGCTGTATAAGGCCTGCGGCGAGGCAGATTCAAGCACTGCAACTATGTCCGGATTGTTGAGGGCAATCTGGGTTGCCACGTTTATAGTGCGGTTATACACGGTATTGCTGTTTACTTCATCTGTGTACCTTACCTGCAATGGTATGTAATAAGTGCCATTAGTCATGTTTGAACTGATTATGTAACCTGCAGTTATCTGGGCGGGAGCTCCAGGCGCAAGCGAGCCAAGGCTGAAAACCTTGGTCCCTGTAGGCCTAAATATGCTTGAATTGAGAAGCTCTATGCTCACGTTCCTTGCAGTACCGTAACCGGAGTTCATCACGCTGAATGTGATCATCGATGCGGTGCCGGGTGAGATTGAAGGATTTGTCGAAGTTATTGAAATATTCGGAATTCCGTGGACATAAAACGTTATGGGCATTGAGGACTGGGAAGTGACCGTCTCTGTTGTACCGCCATTCGTCTGGCTTGTCTGATAGGTGCCCAAGAGCGTGAGCGTATAACTGCCCGACGGTGTGTCTTTGGGTATGCTTAAATGGTATGTGAAATAGACGTTTGAACCGCCATATAAACCCTGGCCTATGCTGCTTATAAGATATGATCTGGACGGCGAGAAGTTAAGTATCGGATACTCGCCCTCAAGCTCAAGGTTAACATTCTGCAGGCTATACGAATAAGTGTTGTACAGCTGGAAAGTGATCATTACGTTGCTCCCTGCCACTACAGGGTCAGGGCTTACCTGAAGGCTGTACAGCGAAAGCGCGCCACTTGCCGAGAGCTGAGCATATGCGGCCAAGGGCAGCATGCCTGATAGCACCGCCAAGACTAGTATATTTCTTCTCATTTTTACACCATTTTAGTATTAATAAATTATTTCCTGCTAATCCAGCGTGTCCTTGAAGAGGACGAAGCTGGCTATAAGCGCAACTATAATGAATGCTATTGCCACTCCGAAATCAAGTATTATCTGCGAAAATGGGAAGTAAGTAGTCAGCATCACTGCGCGAACGCCATTCGTAACGTATGTTAGTGGGTCGGCATAGCTTATTATTCTGAGGGCAAATGGGAAATCATTGGCAGGGAAGAAGGCGCCTGAGAGGAACCACAGCGGCATGACTATGAACTGCGAAACAATTGCAAAGACGTCGACCTTGCTCATTCTCGAAGCTAGGAAGAGAGACAATCCAGTGAAAGCCAAGCCTATTGCGAGTATGAAAAGCAGTATCCATACAAGGCCCGCAAGGCCCATTATTATCTTGGCGCCAAACGCGATCCCTATAATAAGCGATAGTATTCCGTATATTACTGACTGTACTGTTCCGGAAAAAAGCTTACCAAGGACTATAGCCCTTTTGTTTATCGGCGATACGAGAAATGCCTTGATGTTGCCCAACTGCCTGTCAGTTATAAATGACATTCCGCTTCCGAAGACACCGCCGAAACCTACTGTCATGAATATTATGCTGCCTACAAGAAAGGTTGTATAGTTGCCTCCTGTTCCATACGCAGAATTGCTCTTGACAGTCAAGCTGCCTGCACTGCCTGAAATTACGCCGCTTGGGCCTGAAGGTGATTGGCTGCCTTGCTGTATCTTTTCATAAGAAGCTCCGAAGGAAGAAGCGGTTGTCTGCACTTTGGAGAGAAGCACCCCGACTTCACTCAACTGAACTGAGCTGTAGTAAACATCCACCGGCGGATTTCCATTCGAGCTTTGCGGAAAGGTTGGCAGTATCACCACTAAACCTACTACCTGGCCGTCTTTGAGAAGTGTGACGCCCTGCTGCTGATTGGTGGTATACTGTAGACTTATGCTTCCGTCAGCAACAAGCGAATTGATAAACTGCACTGATTGCTGGTTATTGGCATAATTCGCTACTGCGATAGGCACACCCCTTATTGATGCGCCCAGGTTGCCAAAGACCGCTATAAGTATTATGGGAAACATTATGGACCTTATTATATTGGTCCGGAGATTGGCCCTGAAGATAATCATCTCACGCTTAAAGATTGTCATGGAGTCTGCCAATAATCCCATCTAATCATCTCCTTCCTGCCATGCCTGCTCTTACCATACTGTCGGGCATTTCGTTCGATGCGCTGTCGCGCATGCTTTCTCCAGTCAGTTTTAT
Organism: Microcaldota archaeon; assembly: GCA_021803245.1. Lineage (GTDB taxonomy): Archaea > Micrarchaeota > Micrarchaeia > Micrarchaeales > CABMGC01 > JAJZND01. Next base: position 4,472 of record JAJZLT010000027.1, on the reverse strand, counting down.
AAAAACGTCGTCCATGGTGGGCAGATGCATGCTTATAGCAAGCACCTCTACTCTCTGGTCTTCTAGGGCCTTGCCTATCTTTACAAGCATCTCTATCGGCTTGCCTTCTACTGTTGCGGTGACCCTGTCATTTTTTATTTCGGATTCCAGGTGAAACTTGCTCTTCAACAGCCTCTGCACCTCTTCTGCATTGCTTACTTTCGTTGTGATATCAAGTATGTTGCCTGAAGATACTATCTTCTTCAGCTCAGAGGCAGTCCCTATGGCTTTTACCTCTCCATGGTCTATAATCGCTATCCTGTCGCAGAGCGAGTCGGCTTCTTCGAGGTACTGTGTTGTCAATATTATAGTTACTCCTGCCTTGTTCAGGTTCTTTATGTGGTTCCACATGCTCAATCTGCTCTGCACATCTAGCCCGGTGGTCGGCTCGTCAAGTATCAGTATCCTTGGCTCATGTATCATGGATTTCACCAAGTTGAGCCTTCTCTGCATGCCACCGGAATAAGTGCCAGCCTGTCTGTCTGCAAATCCGGTAAGGTTCGCCTCATCAAGTGAGCTTCTGATTCTCTTCTGCACTTCATTTTCAGGAACATGGTACAGCCTCGCCGCGATCTCCAGATTCTGCCTTCCCGTAAGCGTGCTGTCCACAACAGTCTCCTGCGTCATGAAGCCAATCAGATTCTTTACCTTCTCAGGATGTTCTGTGTTATCAAGCCCGTCTATAAGTATCTTGCCGGTGGTGGGATGCAAAAGCCCCAATACCATATTCAATGTGGTTGTCTTGCCTGCACCGTTGGGTCCGAGCAGGCCGAAAATCTCGCCTTCCTTTATGCTGAAGCTTATGCCTTTGACTGCAGTAAAATTCCCGAACTTTTTAGTTATGTTCTTGATTTCTATAACATTGTCAGTCATTTAATCCCTCCTTTATCAATTGCTTGAACTCCCTAAGCGTGTTTGAGATAAGAGCGTCTTTCTGGGCAATTATCTGCTCTCCCTTATCAGTAATCACGTACATTTTCTGCACCTTGTTGTTTGCAACCTTCACCCTACTTTTTATAAAGCCCCCTTTCTCCAGCGAGGCGGTCATGTTGTATATGTCGCTTTTAGTAAGCAGTCTTGCAAGGTAAAGGTTGTGCTCTTTAATATGCTTGAGCAGCTCGTATGGATAAGTCTTCGTCTTTTTTATGTAACCTAGTATTATTAGCTTGGCTATGCCGCGCGCAATATCCTTATTCAGGCTTAAACCGCCGATTCCATGAATTCCCGGACCTTTTCTGCATTCTGCTTCCTGCTTCATATCCTCGCACTATCAAGTAGTTTAAATTAGACTAATCTAATTATAATATAATAAGTATATAAACCCTTTTGTTTCTATAGGGTGGAAACTGAAGATCTAAATTCAAGCCTCCATATGCGGCGCGGTTTATACTTTAAACAAAGGAATAAAGATATTTAGCCTTATTTTCCTGTTATTATGCACTATACATACAATCTAGTGTTCAGATGATGGATTACAATGAGATAGAACGGAAATGGCAGGATGCATGGGATAAGGCAGGCATCTTCAGCCCGGATCCAGGGGAAAAAGAGGCGTTCATGGTCACCGCTGCTTTTCCTTATGCGAATGCGCCACAGCATATCGGCCACCTGCGGACATTCGGCACTGCGGATGTTGTAGCAAGATACAAGCGCATGCGCGGCTACAATGTCCTTTATCCGATGGCGTTTCACGCAACCGGGACTCCGATACTCGCATTTGCGAAGAGGATTAAGAACAACGATAGCGAGCTGGTCAAAGAGCTTCAGACATTTCATGTCCCTGATCATGAGATTGAAAAGATGACTGATCCGCTCTACATAGCCAATTATTTCATAAAGGAGATACGCGAAGGAATGAAGCTTGCAGGATATAGTATAGACTGGCGCAGAAGCTTTGTCTCGATAGAGCCATTATTCAGCAAGTTCGTTGAGTGGCAGTTTGGCATACTCAGCAAGAAAGGCATGCTTACGAAGGGAAGGCATCCTGTGGGATGGTGTCCTAACGAGAACAATGCGGTGGGCATGCATGACACCAAGCATGATGTAGAGCCGGAGATAAGTTCAGAGACGATCATACGCTTTAAGCTCGAGGATGAAGACTCGTATCTTCTCTGCACTACGTATAGGCCTGAGACCTTGCCAGGAGTGACCAATATATTCGTGAATAGTGAAGCCGAGTACTCGCTATGCACAATAGAAGGGATGAGCGGTAGCTGCTATGCTGCCAAAAGCAGTTTGAAAGCGCTGTCTTACCAATTCAGCATAAAGGAACTTAAAGAGATTAAGGGCAGCGAACTCCTTTCAAAGATGTGCATAAATCCTTACACTGGAAAGAGCGTACCTGTCTTTCCCGGCTATTTTGTTGATCCAGAGATAGGCACTGGCTGCGTGATGAGCGTTCCTGCGCATGCCCCCTTCGATTATATGGCTATTGAGAAACTCAAATCACAAGGGTACGATACAAAGGGAGTACAACCGGTGAGCGTTCTTGAAGTGAAGCGCGATAAGCATGGCACCGATGCAGAAGAAGGCGTTGTACCTGCGCTGAGGTATCTGCGCGCGGTAAATGCCGATGTAAATGCTACTGATGAACTGGTAAAGGAGGCTACAAAAGCACAGTACAAAGACGAATTCAGGTATGGGATTATGACTGCAGGAAGGCTCAGTGGGCTTTCTGTGGCAGATGCCAGGGAATCCGTTCGGAAGGAGCTGATTGAAAAAGGAGAGGCATCGGAGATATTTGTGCTTACCAACGAGGACCCCGTATACTGCCGTTGCGGCTTCAGGGTCATGGTAAAGGTGGTCGACAACCAGTGGTTCATAAATTACGGCGACAAGGAATGGAAGAAGACTGCAAAGGCGGCACTTGCAGGTATCCGTGTGCTTCCCGAGAAGTCGAGAAACGCATTCGAGTCCGCGATAGACTGGATAGACCTGCGCGCGGTTGTGCGCGCCCAGGGCCTAGGTACAAAGTTTCCGCTTGAGCAGGACAAGATAATTGAATCGCTCTCCGACTCTACGATCTACATGTCCTTTTATACGATTTACAATCTGATAGCCAAGTTAAAGCCGGCAAACTTAATTCCAGAATTCTTCGATTACGTTTACCTTGGCAAGGGAAATGTGGATGAGGTGGCAAGAGCCTCAGGGATAGATTACGAGACAGTAAAAAAAGCAAGGGAATCATTCACTTACTGGTACAAAAACACTTCAAGGCATTCGGGCCCGGATCTGATCTTCAATCATCTCACAATGTACATCTTCAATCATGCGGCTATCTTTGACAAGGAGTTTTGGCCGAAGCAGATAGTGGTAAACGGGATGGTTCTGAATGAGGGTGAGAAGATGAGCAAAAGCCTTGGCAATATAATACCCCTTGCTGATGGAATAAGGAAGTACGGCGCAGATCCTATGCGCTTCGTGGAGATCGGAGGTGCGGATCTCTTTAGCGATTCTGAATTCAACGAAAGAGCCGTGAATGGCGTAAGGGAGAGATTCGAACTACTTAATGAGTACTGCTCCGCGCTGCCTGCCATGGACGCGGGCGAGCTAAAAGGCATAGACTACTGGCTCTACTCGAAGATGAATAAGAAGATAAAGGAGGCTACTGCAGCCATGGAAAACGTAGAACTCAGGCTGGCATCAACGCATATGCTTTACAATACCATACTGGAACTAAGGAGGTACAAGCAGCGCGGCGGAATGAATGGAATGGTCCTGAGGGAATACCTCTCCAATGTTACCCTGCTGCTCCAGCCTATGGCACCGCATATCTCAGAAGAGCTCTGGCATGCGCTCGGCAATACCTCATTTTCATCAACTGAGAAATGGCCAAGCGTCGATGAGGACATGATAAATGAGAATGCGGAGATAGGCGAGGACCTGATAGATTCCACAATCTCCGATATAATGCAGGTAATTGAGCTTATGCAGAAAAAGACAGGAGCCAAAGCAACGGGAGTTGGCATAATAATCGCAAGCCAGTGGAAGTGCGATATCATGAATTCACTTGCAGTGAAGAAAGACATAAGGCAGGCCATAGATATGGCTATGGCCAATCACAAAGAGCTGCAATATGATGCAGCAGCGAAATATGCGCAGGCACTGATGAAGAAAGTAAATGAGCTGCGCGTGGTCAGCTTTACCGAAGAGGAGGAATTCAAGGCCCTATCAGAGGCTACAGAATATATCTCAAGTGCAATCGGAATGGCTGTCAGGGTCGAGAAGGAAGAGGAATCAAGATCATCACGGGCAGCACGTGCCCATCCAATGAAGCCAAGCATAGAAGTAAGCTAAAGCCAATTCTAGATTCTACATCCTGAAGAGCACTCCTCTTGAGAAGAGGGATATTATCATTGCAATTATGAAGACGTATGCTACATCATATATTATTGCCGGACCGAACACGATAAAGAGCGGCGCCAGAATCGCAG
>JAJZLT010000041.1 GCA_021803245.1 Microcaldota archaeon | reverse complement strand
TAGCATAGAGTACGGTTCTTAAGCATATATCTGCCCCGGTGCTCTGCCAGCATTTCATCATATCATCGCATCATGCGTTTCTTTATTATTTGTTGCTAATTCAGGCAAAAGTCTACAGCAGAGGACAAACAGCATAATACACATAGTTTAAATATCTGTCTAATTGTATAGAATTGTATAAAATTGGTATATATGTCGCTTTTCTCTGCAGAACGCAGCCAGTCAGAGAGAAAACAGCACCTGCTTCTTTTCACACTTAATTTAAGAAAAGCTGACGAGCGCAAGCCCGCCCATTCATCCAACGGAAAGATAGATGAAAATTATAAGATCCTAATGGAGCGCGCAAGAGCTGCTGCAAGGAAGGGAGACTTCTACGAATCAAAGAGGCTTGCCCTGAAGGCAATAGGAGAAGAAACGCTATAATGCCTTTATCTCTCTGATTTCAGCTTATTTTAGCCTGATTGAATCAAGATCCATAGGTGCCCGCGCCTCTGCGTGGGCCCTGCTGCCCAGGAACCGGGCCAGATCGTCGCACTTGCTCTCTTCTCCATGCATAGTGAAGATCTTCCTTGCGGAAGGCCTGAGATGGTCTATAAAGCTGGCAAACTGCCTTCTGTCGCTGTGGCCAGAAAATCCTTCAATGGTTCTTACCTGCATATTTATCTTGACAGGGTTCATCTTGCCATCTTCTCCCGGCAGAGCGGTCTCGCTTAAGCCATTCTGTATCCTTCTGCCGAATGAGCCTGCGCTGTTGAAGCCGACAAAGATTATCATATTCTTAGGGTCCTCTGCCATGGCCTTGAAGTACTCAAGGCTTGCGCCTCCGTTAAGCATGCCTCCGCTTGCGAGTATCACTGCCGGGCCTTTGTCAAGTATCTCGCTTCTCTCCCCTTTCGCGACTTCGAAGATCTCGCTCTCGAATGGCGAATTGTTGTTCAGTATCCTGTTCCTGAGCCCTGCCTTAAGGTATTCTGGATAAGCAGTATGTATCGCACTGGCCTCGAGTATCATGCCGTCGAGGTAGACGGGCACATCAAGCTTATAATTAGGGTTTGTCGATACCGAATTTTCTATAGCCAGCATTATCTCCTGGCTTCTTCCAACCGCAAAGAGCGGTATGAGCACCTTCCCTCCGCCCTGCACTGTCTTCTTTATCGAATCCATAAGCGCTACTTCAGATTGCTGCCTGTCCTGCGTTATGTCCCTTGGGCCTCCATATGTGCTCTCTATAAAAAGTGCATCTATCCTGGGATACCTTGTGTCTGCAGGGTCAAAGAGCCTCGTGAATCCATATTTCATGTCACCAGTGTCCACGATATTGTACATTCCTTCTCCTATATGTAGGTGCACTATGCCGCTTCCAAGTATATGGCCGGCATTATGATAAGTGAGCTTTATTTCGTCGGTGACGTTTGTCACCTCGCCGTAATCCCGCGTGATCATATGCGTAAGCATGGTTTTGATATCCTTCTCCCCATATATCGGGTTTCCGCCTGCTTTCTGTACGAGCCTGGTGTAATCATAAAGCAGCAGGGCTGCGAGGTCCCTGGATGGCGGGGTGCAGTATACCGGCCCACTATACCCAAACTTGAAGAGATACGGCACAAAACCCATATGATCCATATGGGCATGAGTCAGTATAACTGCATCAAGGTCATTTATCGTTATGTTTGCGCTATCAAGATACGGGAAGGCTTTGTTCTCCGCTGTGGAAGTATCCATGCCTTTTATTCCAGGCTCTGGGCTTATTCCGCAGTCTATTAATATCTTCGAGTGATTAGTCTCAAGCAGCAGGCTGCTCCTCCCAACCTCCCTAAATCCGCCAAGTGCAGTAGCCTTGAGCCACTCGCTCTTCAAGCTGCTCTGATTTATCTTCTTGCCTATGGAGGTAAGAAACTTCTTTCTAAATTCGCTCTCGCGCACGATAAGCTGCCTTACCCCTTTTATCACATCGCTGTTCATTGTGGGTATCCTTAGCACTTTTGGAACCCAGTTTGTCTCCTTTATTATTCTTATCAGCGTGCTGCCCCCTTTACCTATGACGAGGCCAGGCTTTAATGCCTCTATATATACCTGGGAAAATTCCGGGATGAACTTTATATTGTCTTCAGTAACCCCTGCATCAGGCGGCAATATTTCGAGTATCTTCTTGGCTGCTGCGTCCTGGTCGGTAAGCACAGAAGGATCGGATCTTACTATCAGCCTCTTCTTTATGCTTGAGGAGATTGTCTTTATTATCTGTTCTTCGCCGTAAACATATCCTACGTTCTTTACATAGACTGCTATGTCTGGCCCCTCATATTCTATCTTCACTAATCCCGCTTCGCTTGGCATCAATTCCTTGACTTTATCCAGAAGTTCTTTGTTCTCCTTGATCTCTTCGCTCACTAAATCACATTCTACCGGTTTCTAAATTCTAGCTTGGATGGTTAAAACCATTAAAATATCCCTACTGCCTACTATTTTGCAGAGATAGGACTCTCTATTTTAGAAACTTCTCTATCTCTTCTTTAGCATACTCTTTGTATCCTTTCTTTGTTATGGCCACTATCTTTATTCCGTCCCCTGTAGCAGTGTCCCGTTTCATGGCTATCCTGAGCGCCTTGGCTATATGCCTAGCTGCCTCCTGCGTAGTCATCCCCTCCTCGTATATGCTCTCTATGTAACCGGTAGCTGCAATTGAGCCGCTGCCTGTAGAAGCAAATTTCGATTCCTTTATGTTGCCTCCTACCGGATCTATGCTGAAAATTTCAGGAGAGCCATTGTTCAACCCCCCCAGTATAAGCTCCACCATATACGGATAAACCTTATTCTCCTGGAGTATAAGCGATAGAATCGATGTAGCTGCCCTTGGCGAGAAAGGCTTGGCTTCATCCATCTTGTATAGTTCATTCTGCATTTTAAGTATCTTGACAAGGTACTCAGCATCTCCAACCCCGCCCGCGATAGTCATAGCAAGATTCTCGTCTATTTTATGTACCTTTATCGCTTCGGAACTGGAAATATAAGTTCCATACGTCGCTCTGACGTCTGCGCCCATTGTTACTCCGTCGCTGCAGACCATTCCTATGGTTGTCGTCCCGTGCCTTATATGATCTATTTCTTTGTAATCCATTATCGCACCCAAAACTCCGTAGAATTATAAATACAATACATAACTAGCATAACTAGTAAAACTAATCAAATAAAAGAAATATAACCCACGACCCTTAACGGGTCACTATATAACTAAGCTACCATTACCTATAAAATACTTGCTGCTGTCTTTTGGTTCAGCGAGTTCCGCATAGGCAAATGTCCTATATAACTTTGTTATTTTTACCTTGTGCGTCTTTCCTATCCTCGCCTTCGCATTCTTCACGAAAACTACGACATCATTTATTCTCCCGATGCTTTCGCCTTTCGGACTCCTTGCATTGAGTCTGACCTCGTATGTCTCCCCTTCTATTAAATCCTCGACTCCCATTTTCATCCCCTTTATACATAACTTTTAAAATGAAAGATATTTAAGGCTTGTGTATAAATTACGGTTTTTATCTAATATACTGCCCTATATACTCGATAAAATGCAAAAATACAATAACTTCTTATAATTATTCTAAGATAACCACGTTTTGAAGCTTAAATTTCCGAATAACGTAGGAAAAGCTGCGCGCAGGTCACGCACAATGAAGCTCCTTTATAAGCTTCTGCCACTTTTTCTTAAGCACATCATATCTGTAGTCATTAACGATGAGTCTGGAGTTTTTCTGTATCCTTGCAAACAGCTCCCTGTCCTTTTCAAGCTTCTCTATCTGGCTGGCATAGTGCTCTATATTGTCATCTACAATGGCATTGTACCTATCTTTCACATCGTAGCCTTCGAATGCCATGCTGGTGCCTATGACTGCTTTGCCTGCATTGAAGTAATCAAGCATCTTTACCTTCAGCCCTATCCCGTCTGTGAGAGGTGCAATGCAGAGGTCAGCATCATCCAGAATACTTCCCATATCTTCAACGCCTCCTATATACCGAACATTGCGCACAACTTTTTTGGGCACCCCTCCACCTGCGATGATAAACTCCTTCTCAGGTAGCATCGGCGAGATAATATCCTCTATGTATCCCATCGCCTGCCTGTTGTGCGGAGGCAGGTACGAGCCTATGAAAAGAACCTTCCTTATCGATGTCCTGAAGCTTGGCTTCCTCTCCCGTTTCGCATCGAAGAAATGCGCAGGCAGAACCACTATTCTGGCCTTTCTCATTTTAAAAAAGCCCTCTATCTCCTCCTTGTCCTTCTTCGAGAGAACAACATGCAAGTCTGCAAGGTTTAACGTCTCCTTGTAAAGCTTCAGCCTGAACTTCACATACCTGCCTGCAAGCGACCTCTTAAACTGCCGCAACAGCGGCGCATATCCGCCGCCGCTTCCCGGTCCGAAGAGGGCGTTTGCGTAGTAGTATATCCTGCTCTGCGAATCGAAAGTAGAGATGACCTTGACCTTCTTCCTGCTCTGCTCCAGGTATCTTTTTAGCATGCCATTAAGGAGAAAAGTTTCGCATATGATTATGTCAGGGTCGAACTCCCTGAGCATGCTGTTGACACTTTCACTCCTGTTTACTTCATTCAAAAGTGGGCGTGTGCCGAAGAAGATCATCATGCCGTTGTCAAAGAGCCTCTTTGCCGTAGATGACGAAGTATAATAAGGGCTCTTTATCTCGTGTTCTATGTAATGCTTTTCCTTTACCGTGCGGTTCACATCTGAGAGCGAGAAGACCTCCACCCGCATATCCTCGTCTGAGATTAGCTCCGCCATGTCCTTCATGAGCCTCATTTTTCCGTCATGCACATCGCTTATGCGTGAATGCGAGACGATCGCTATCTTTATGGGCTGCCCGGTTCCTTTCATCTGTCCTGCACCCTGACACTGTACTCTACATACTCCCCTATGCCTTTGGAAACCGGGGTAGGATTGAAGTGATAAAGCTCCCTGCTCAGGCTTATGTCTGCTTTGGTATACTCGAGATAGTTTGCCGGTTTTGGTATATACAGCGGATCAATGTCCTTGCCCAGACTACTGTTCAGTAAGCCTATAATATCATTAAATGTGACCGATTCCCCGCTACCCACATTTATTACCTCGGCTTTCTGCTGCTGCGCGCATTTCAATGCCATGTCAACAACATCGCTTATATATACGAAATCCCTTCTCTGTTTTCCATCACCCCAGATTTCCGGCTTAATTCCCCTGATAATCTGGTTCATGAAGATAGTTATGGCGCTTGCTATCTCGCCTTTATGCTCCTCTCCAGGGCCATAGCCTGCAAATATCCTCATGCCCATGCATTTGATTCCATATACCCTCCTGTAATATCTGCCCAGCGCCTCTACAGTGACCTTTCCGATGCCGTACAGGTTGGCCGGCTCCGGTTCATCCGCTTCGCTCTGCAATTCCTTTTTGTTGCCGTATATGCTTCCTGAAGAGGGGAAGATTACAGTCGAGCCTGTGCTCCTGGCCAACTCCATAACCTTCATGAAGCCGATTATAGTCTCGTTCATTGGCTTGGACGGATCCTTCCTGAACTGCTGCACCGAGCATGGAGATCCGAAGTGGAAGATTGTGTCTATATCCAGATTGCTGTACTTCTCAACAGGCAGCGTTTCTGTGCTCTCCAGGTAGAACCTTGTGCCGTTTGCCGCGGCAGTAAAACTGTCAATTACCTCCTTCTTTCCAGTAGAAAGGTTGTCAATTATCGTTACCTCCTTTCCCTGTTCAAGCAGTCTTCTCACAATATTCTGCCCTATGAAGCCTGCGCCGCCTGTTACCAAAACTTTTTCCATAAATACTACCAAAACACAAGCATTCAACTGGTTGAGTTTACGCCTGAAGAGCCAGATCCTCCTGCGGAATTGCCCGATATCGCTATGGCGTTGACAGGTATTACTGGGATCGAATTGAATATTGTTATGTTCTTTACTCCGAATCCAAGGTAAGTGCTGTTAGGAATCTGTGTGCTTCTTGAACTGGCATAGAAGAGGAGCTGATTTATTCCCTGCGGCAGATAGAGCGTAGCGTTATAGCTCTTGTCAGCTGTAGTAAGGTTGACTGCATACGAGGGCTTTTGTGCATTGTTGAGATACAGGTACAGGGTTGCCTGCGGATACGGGGACTGGGAGACGAAATTGATTGTATAGTTGCGCGAAGCTGTGTCCCAGACAGTCATGGCTCTGGGATTTGTGCCCCACCACTGCTGCTCAGTCTCATTGCTGCACTGGTAAGACGAATAGTAGCAGATCTCGTATCCAGGAACCCATGTCCCTTCTATATACGAGACAGGCTCGCTTCCCAGCTGAGAAGTCGCATTGTAAGTAGAAAAGAGGCTAAAGTTATCTTCCTGGTATACTGGAGCGCCAAAAATACTGTTAAGGTAGCTTAGGAGATTAGCCTCTTCCTGAGGAGTATAAGCGCCTCCAACCACTCCCACATACGACGTCTTGTACAGATACAGCCAGAAAAGCGTCAGCTTGCTGTAATTCTCCAGTATAGGATATGGATATACGAGACCATCTCCAACCTGCAGATAGCCTGCGGAAGTTGCCAGCGGTATGTCTTCTATTGATAGCTGCTGCGTCGTATTTACCCTGGTAGTGTACCCTCCGACGAGAGCCTTTCCTGTTGCAGTGGAATAGTACATTTCCATGCCTGGATATAAGTTCGATCCTGTGGCCAGGTCGGGAAGTGCAGGGAGCATCAACACAGAGAAGTTGCCCTGTGCATTCGCAAGCTCGCTGAGATGCGGAGGCAGCTGGGCATTCGTTATAAGAGAATTGGCAAAGCTAGCTGAAAGCGGAAGCGCACTGTATTCCAGCAGTATAACAACGCCGAATCCAAGGGCAAGCTTGTTATTCGTGACTCTGACCTTTTTCGAGACCGCATCAAAGCCAGATGCAGCAAGTATGCCGAGCACTACCGTAACTATTATGTCAAATCTGCCTGGCTCCCTGACTATGTTGAAGATAGGTATGTCCCTGTATAGCATGTATAAGCTGGGCACTCCAGTCACAGATGACGATATCTGTACGTAAGGGCCAAGGCTGAGCAGGAAGAAGACTATGCCTATGGCAACCCAGTACAAGGAAGACCTCAGGCGGTCTTTTTTATAGTCATGGTATAAGCCGTACAGCGCAAGGAGCAGCACCGCGTATCCTGCATAAGAGACTTTTTCGCTCACATCGGTCTGGTACGTGACTCCCTGGTACGTCAGCCCGTATATGCTGTTGAAGTATGATGCAGAGACAGAGTTGAAGAGACCGTTGTAATAGCTCGGCAGGAAATACGAGAGCAGGTTGTCGCTGTAGAGCATATTGTTTGTAATGCCTGAAAGTTGATGTGCTGTCTGCAGTGTACTTGAATTCAATCCGCGGTAAATCCAATAATAGAAAGGCGATCCTATAACAAGCGCGAAAACGAATATCAGGGCAAGGTTCTTCAGGGCATGCCTGTTAAGCAGCTCCTTTCTCTCTATAATAAGCATGACTACAAGGCTTACTATCACGAACACTGCGATGACTAAGCCCTGTTCTATGTCTCCCATGAACGTTAGCAGCACGAAGCTTATGCCGGCGCATAGCGAGTATTTCCAATTCTTCTCCTTCAATGCCATGATGAAGAAGAGGATAAAGAGCGGTATAAATTCTACAATGGTCCAGTTGAGGTGGGAATAGGACTGTGCTATATGCATGGGGCTGAATGCGTATATAAGGCCCGCAAGCATGGACCCGTTCCTGCTCTTTGTTATATAATGAGCCAGCAGGTACATGAAGAGCCCTGAGAAGGCAAAGCTGGTGAAGAACAAGACGTTATATGCAAACGGCAGGCTTATAAGCTGGAATGGCACGCTTAATATGCCTGCTATAGGCGTAAGTGTCTCAGTGACAAGGTTTGCGCCAAGCGGCGCGAAAAGCAGCGTGGTGTAATAAGGCGACTGGTGAAGCGAGAAGATAGCATGAGGTGTCCACCACAAGTTCCACAGGCTCTGGAACACGTCTCCGCCTCCGTTGACAACCGAGGTAAAAACATTAACAGTCACAGGCCAGAAGACGAGTAGCGAGATGATCAAGTAAGCTATAAATAAGAGCACGTAAAACTTCCGGTTTTCGGTTACTTTCAAGTCCATAAAATCCTTAGTCAACAGCAGAAGCGCACCTCCAAATGCGCAATACCTGTTTTTTCCTGATTTATTATGTAATACCTATTATAAATCCTTTCTATGATAATTCTCTTATGCGAAGACTCTACCTTGTCGTGCCTGCGTACAACGAAGAGAAAAGAATAGGCAAGGCGCTCGATGACTATGCAGCTACCTTAATAAATGACCCTGCCATCAGGGCCCATATAATAGTTGTTTCTGACAGCAACGACGGAACTGACAGGATAGTGGAAGATTTCTCAGGCAGATACGGGCAGATAACCCTGATAAAGAACAAGAAGAGGGAGGGAAAAGGAGGGTCTTTGCTAAAAGGCTTCGCATATGCCTGCAGAAAGGCAGGCAAGTACGATATAATAGGATTTGTCGATGCAGACGATGCAGTAATGGGGAGCGAGGTAAAGAGATTATTCAGGTTCTCACAACAAGACGATGTTGATGGAATAATAGGTTCAAGGTACATGCCTCTAAGCAGGCTGTCAGGCAGCCTTGAGCTCAGCAGGAAGATAGCAAGCCGGTTCTATAACTTGTTTGTCAAGCTGCTTTTCAGGCTAGAATACACTGATACGCAGTGCAGTGCGAAATTCTTCAAGAGGTACGCCTTGGAAAGGGTGCTCCCAAGGATAGTCCTGAAGGATCTTACGTTCGATGTGAACCTGCTTTACGCCCTGAAGGAAGATGGCGCCAGGGTTGTAGAGGTTCCAATAATCTATCACCATGTGAAGTACGGCACAAAGGTAATCTTAAGCACCCAGATTTTCAAAATGTTTATTTCAACAATAACTTACAGGCTGCACATAACACGGGGCAGAATGCGCAGGTGAGTGTCTGATGGCAAGCAACGATAAAGATGCAATTGAAGGCGGCTCAGGATTGGGCAGATCCGCAGCAAGGTTACTCTATCCGCTGTACCTCGGCCAGTTCCTTGGCGTGCTTGTAACGCTTGCCACATTCGTGGTCACCACCCGTCTGCTCGGACCTGCAGCTTACGGCCTCTATGTGCTTGCATTCGGCTTTGCCAACCTATTCGGCTCAGTAGGAACTTTCGGCACAGGCACTTACATGAATAGAAACATAGCAAAGGCAGTATATGAGAACAAAGCGGAAAAGCTTTCCGATGCAATTGTACCGGCATACCTGATACTCGTTCCAGTGGCAATTGTTCTTACCATAGTGGCAATTGCAATAAGCAATTACGTGGCTGTATACTTTCTGGCAGCGCACAGCATATCCGGGCTTACACTTATGCTTGCTGCAGCCACAATCTTCTTTTCCATGGTGGAAAATTCATCCGTTCAGGGGCTTGTAGGATTCACAAAGACAAAGCTGGCTTCTGTAACAAGCCTATCTGTTGACATAATCCAACTAGCATCAATAGTGTTTCTGGTATACTTGGGATATGGTGTAAATGGCGCAGTCGCAGGCATGCTGATAGGATATGCCTTCGGATTTCTAATTTCCGCGTATTTTATCTTTTCATCAGCCACGGGCTACAAAGGCTTCAGCATAAGAAAGCCCAGCCTGCGCACAATGAAGGAAGCGCTGGGCTACTCTGCTCCGCTGGCGCTCAACAATATCTCCCTGCGCGGCCTCGAAAATGCCTCGATAATCTTCATGGGGCTTGTCGGAATCAGCAATGCGCTCATAGGTAATTACGGTGCAGCTATCAAAGGCCTGAATCTCATATATGTGGGATATGGCACCATGGGCATAGCGCTTCTCAATATCTTCACAGGAGCAGGCACGCTCAGCAAGAAAAAGGATTCAAACAGGCTTTATAACCGGATACTGCGATACTCGCTTATACTTACAATACCTACTGCAATCTACGTCGGGGTATTCTCAAAAGCTGGCATAGCGCTTCTTGCATCAACCAAGTATGCATCCGCCCCGCTCTACCTCTCGCTTATAGCTGTAGGGATTATGATAAACATGGTGGGCTACTACATAAGCAGCCTGATACTCTCGGGAGGATATGCGAAGAACATGGTAAAGTATAATCTGGTATCTACTGCCTTGGAGTTCATATTGATGCTTATACTCGTCCCGCATTTTGGCGTTATCGGCAATATCCTCGCGCTTTACCTTATAGGCAGTGTTGCTTATGACATAGTCTTCATAATCTCGGCAAAGAAGCTCTTCGGCATAAAGCTGGAATATACAAAGATAGCAGCAATATTCCTTGCAAACGCGGTCCTGGCAGCATTCCTCGCTCCTCTCACATTTGTCAACTATGTTGTCGTAGAACTGGCAGGAGGGATGGTGATACTGCTCCTCGCATATCCGCCAATACTGGTTGCACTTAAGATCGTGAATGCCGAGGATCTGGCTACAATACGCAATTCAACAAAAGGCATGCCTATACTCGGCAGTATAATAGGCGCAGTAGATGCATATACTTCATTCTTCCTGAGGCAAGTGCATGGCACAAAATAATAGGTCATACTCGGACTGCACTCTTATTCTGCCCACCTTAAACGAAGGAGCCACAATAGGCCGCATAATAAGATTCATCTTCAGGAATTATCCAGGAATCTCGGTGATAGTGGTAGACGATGGATCTACAGATTCAACAAGGGAAGAGGCGCAAGCCTTGGCTTCCCAGCACCGAAAGCTCCTCTTCATTGATAGAAATGCAGAAGGCAGGGCAGCTGGCCTCACAGGCAGCATGATAGACGGAATGCTTGCCTCGCATACAAAATTTGTCATATTCATGGATGCCGACCTTCAGCATCCTCCGGAGAAAATAAAAGACATAATCAAGAGCCTTAGAGCGGGATACGATCTGGCGGCTGGGTACAGGGAGGAGGTCAGGGGCTGGCCTTTGTACAGGATGTTAATCTCAAAAGTCATGATAAACATTGGCTATCTGGCATTAAGAATAAGGCGAAGGCAGACATGCAAGGACATCTTCTCTGGATTTTTCGGGGCAAAAAGGAGCGTTCTCTACGGCATGTACAAAAAAGAGGGCAGCAGATTTGTTGTTTTAGGTTACAAATACCTATTCGATATACTGAAATGCGTGCAGCCAGGCTCGCTCAAGATATCCAATATTCCGTATATCTTCGGAGGGAGAAAATACGGGAAATCCAAAGCGAGCGCAAAGCAGGTTCTGGCGCTAATCCGGTCTTTTGTTACCTGAATAATTCCTAATGCCTGCTCTGGATGCAGCCTTCACGAAACTCACGAAAAGCGGAGCCGGAGCTTCCAGCCTCGACTTCAGCTCAGGGTGCGCCTGCGTGCCTATCCCGAATCCTGAGCCCCATTCGACAAATTCGACTAATTTATTGTCCTTGGTGGTGCCGCTGATAACAAGGCCTTTCTTGAAAAGCAGGCTCCTGTACTTATTATTGAATTCATACCTGTGCCTGTGCCTTTCACTTATTATCGGTTTTCCATAGGCCCTGTATGCTATTGTATCTTTGCCTGAAAGCCTGCATTCCCATGCACCCAAACGCATGGTTCCGCCTTTCTGTTTTACTCCCCTCTGCCAGTATATAAGGTCTATCACTTTGTGCCTTGACCTTTTGCTGAATTCGCTTGAATTTGCATCTTTTAGCAGAGCAACATTCCTTGCATATTCAACTACCATAAGCTGCATCCCTAGGCAGAGGCCCAGATAAGGCTTGCCATTCTCCCTTGCATACTGTATTGCATTTATCATCCCCTCTATTCCCCTATTTCCAAAGCCTCCCGGAACCAGTATTCCATCAACATCCTGAAGTTTTGAAAGATCCCCTTTCTCAAGCTCTGTGGATTCAATCCAGCGTATCTCCATCCCTGTGTCAAGGCTTGCAGCAGCATGGACAAGCGCTTCCTTCACGCTGGCATATGAATCCCTAAGCCCTGTATACTTCCCCACAACCGCTATCTTAACTTTCGCAGAGGGGTGCACTATCCTCCTTACCATCTCCTTCCAGGCTCCAAGACGCCTCTTGTCGAGCCTTGCATCTGATAGCCCAAGGTCTTTTATAAGCAGCCTGTCCAGCCCCTGCTCCATAAAATGCAATGGCATATTGTATATTGTGGCGTCGTCAGAGTCATCTATCACCCGCTCTTTCTCAAGATTTGCAAAGAGAGCGAGTTTCTCCTTAACGTTGCCGGGCAGCTCATCGTTGCTCCTGCATATTACAAAACTCGGCCTTATTCCTGCCTGCAGGAGCAGCCTGAAGCCCAGCTGCGCAGGTTTTGTCTTCTGTTCACCTACCGCCTCCATTCTTGGTGAATATGTAAGATTTATGAAGACTGTATCGTTCCTTAGCGAAAACTGCCTCACCGCCTCTATAAAGTAGCTATTCTCTATATCCCCTACAGTGCCACCTACCTCTATCACTACAACATCAGGCTTCTCCTCGTTTGCAACCCTTTCTATGAATGTGATGGCTTCGTTCGTGAGGTGCGGTATTATCTGAACGTCCTCCCCGAGGTACTTACCTACGCGCTCCTTCCTTATTACAGAACCGAATAGCTTACCCCCGGTAATCGAGAGTATTCCAGTAAGATTCTTGTTAAGGAAGCGCTCGTAGAGCCCGAAGTCCATATCAACTTCGCTCTTGTCGTCCAGCACGAAGACCTCCCCATGCCTGTATGGGTTCATTGTGCCGCAGTCATAATTCAGATAGCCGTCAAACTTTATCGGGAGCGCCTTTATATTGTAAAAATCGAGTATCTTCAATATTGAAGAAGTCACTACTCCCTTACCCAGGCCGCTCATCAGCGAACCTAAGACAACTATATATTTCGTAGGCATGAAGCTTATTGGTGGCAAAATGTTTTAAATATAAACGAGCCATTTTGCGAAATGCGGTAAAATACGATAAGGCTTTTAATAAGTGCGATGCAATTGATTATATACCAACAAATTCTGAGGTATATCGGATGAAGGAGCTAGATGCGGGGAAAGACGCGCCAAAGATAGTAAATGCATTTATAGAAATACCGAAAGGCAGCAATATAAAGTATGAGATGGACGAGAAGCACCAAGTCATAAAAGTGGACAGGATACTCCATACATCAATGGTATATCCCTTCAATTACGGGTTCATACCCGGCACTCTCGGAGAGGACGGAGACCCCATAGATATAATGGTAATATCCGGCGCGTCATTTGCGCCAGGAACCCTTGTAGCGGCAAAACCGATAGCCGTGCTGCTCATGAGGGATGAGGAGGGAATAGACTCCAAGCTCATGGCTGTTCCAGTCGAAAAGGTAGACCCTGAATTCGGCAAATTTGACAGTGCAGGAAGCCTGAGCGAGCACACCAAGAGCATGATAGCCCACTTTTTTTCATATTATAAGAGCATAGAACCGGGAAAATGGGCAAAAGTGGAAGGCTGGGAAGACATTGCAAAGGCGCATGATCTGATAAATGCTGCAATCGCCAGGAAGAAGTGAAGGATATTCCTAAGCTAACACGGCAACTCCTCCAATAGATTCGGTCCCCATCTCCGCAGGAGTGGATATACTTAATCTTATGTGTAGTATACTATAACAGCAGAAGCGCATGATTCTTACGTCCAGTATAAGTCACTTTATTGAGAATGAGCCTGCTGGCAGATGCTGCATTATATAATCAATGTCCTCGTATCCCAGCCTTTTCGCTATCAGCTTAGCAGCGTCAGATTTCTTGGTATTGCCTGGGCTTATCCTTACGTAGTTGCTTATTCCAAGCGCCTTGCACGAAGATAAAGGGAGTATCATGGCCTTTTCCGTAGTTGCTTCGTGCACCTTCTCCTCCATAAACGCAGCAAGCTCAAGAGGCACGTTCTTGTACCATTCACGCTCGCCGCTGAGCAGGAAGCTGCCTGTTCCAAGCGAGCCTTTCTCCTTTGACTTGCTCACCTGATCCCTTTTAAGCGAATAAACATTTGCGGCAGAGCCCTCCTCCCATGCTTTCGAGTAGCATGCGGCAAACTGTGCAACCTCCTCTTTAACTTCTCTCGGAGCGCCTGCCCCGTCTTTAAGTATTGTCACTGAAGCGCCGAACACATCCGCATGGAAGAAAAGGTCGCTTTCCAAAAAGTACTTTGAGTTGATAAGCTCATTCTGCTGCGCGCTCCTTCCGCCTATCGCGAGCAGCGAATTGCTGGTGAAGAACCAGTTGAATTTTTCGTACCACTCCTTTTTGGAGTATCTGAGCACCCTCCCTTTTTTAGGTGCAGCATTGATGCCGTTAAGCGCTTCCTTAAGCTCATTTATCGATTTTTCTGCACCTTCGGCCTTGTGCTTAGCCTTCTTCGACCTGGAGAAGTAGTCCTGCGCATTCTGCTGCGCATTCTTGGTAAAGTCTATCTCTATCTCCATGAACTACGTCGTAATAAATTTTATTATGAGGGAGATTATAAAGCCCAGGAAGCCTATTATTATAATCCCTAGCAAGACGATCTTCAATGTCCTCTTGAAGGTATCAACATCTGGCTTATAGCTTATGCTAAGGATATGCATTGAATCTGAGTAAAAGCCCTTCAGCTTCTTTGTAAGGTTGAGATTCACTTCTACCACTATACTTATGTTTCTCGCTTAGGAATAAATAGTTATTCGAAGATCTTGTCAAGGTCCTCTTCGACAAGCTTCTCGCTTGTGTCCTTCATCCCACTTTCAGTGTACGATGCAAACTCGACTCCGCCAAGCACCACCATGACTTTTATTGCGCTCTTCTGCATCTGAGGGTCTATCCTCGCGCCCCATTTTAGCATGGCGTCGTTGCTTATCCTGCTTGATACCTCTTGGAAGATCTTCTCCGCCTCGCGGAGTGTAAGGTCTTCGCCTCCGACAATATTCACGAGGGCTTTCCTTGCGGTAGAGAGGTCCACATCGAGCAGCGGGCTCTTTATGGTATTCTCTATGGCTATCAGAGCCCTGTCGCTTGTCTGGGTTGAATTTGCCTCGCCAATCCCTATCACAGCATAGCCCGAATCCTTCAGCACGCTTCTGAGGTCTGCGAAATCAAGATTTACCATGCCTGGTTTTGTAACCATCTCTATTATGCCTTTCGTGGCGTTCGCAAGCACCTCGTCACTTATCCTGAAAGCCATATTCAGCGGCAGGTCAGGCGCCACTGAGAGAAGCTTGTCGTTAGGTATTATTATTGTTGTATCAGTAGCCCTCTTCAGCTTCGAGAGCCCCTCAAGCGCATTTCTCATCCTGGGCCTGCCTTCGCTGGAAAAAGGAAGCGTAACTATTCCTACAGTAAGCGCTCCCGCCTCTTTTGCTTCATGCGCTATTACAGGAGCAGAGCCTGTGCCTGTCCCTCCGCCAAGCCCGCATGTTATGAACACAAGCTGCGCATCGCTCAGGATATGGCTTATCTCCTCCTTGCTCTCCACGGCAGATTCTTCGCCAAGCTTCGGATCGCTTCCTGCGCCAAGGCCGCGCGTTATCTTCTTGCCTATAAGCACCTTTCTATGTGATCTTATCCTTGCAAGGTGTGGCGCATCTGTGTTCATCGCCACTAAAGTCACACCGTCTATGTTGAGTTCGGATATTCTGGTAATGGTGTTAGAGCCGCTTCCCCCTGCACCTACTATGTATATCTGTGGCCTTGCAGATTCTATAAATTTGAGCAGGTCTTCATCATCCTGCGAAATAAGGGTATGATTCTCAGCCATATTATGCGCCGCTGGTCTGGGATTATATAGATGCAAAAACATAAAAACATTGCACGAAAACATTGTTCCAAGGCTCAGCCCCGCAAGGCTGAACAAGATAACTTGTATTGCATGTTTTTAGATAATGCGCAAGTATAAAATAAGTGCAAATTCATGCACTACATATGATCTTATGGATATCGAATCTAAGATTGCACTGGCAAAATCCGAGCCTACCGAGGAGATAATAACGGAGGAGGCTCTGCGGAATCTCTTTGAAACAAACAGCAAGCCAAGGCACTACATAGGCCTTGAGATAAGCGGAATGCCGCATCTGGGCCACATACTTGTGGCAGGAAAGAAGATAAATGACCTCGCAAAAGCAGGAGTGCATACCCAGGTCTTCCTGGCAGACTGGCATACTGTCGCAAACAACAAGCTTGGCGGCGACTGGGAAAGGATAAAGAAAGCGTCTGCGCTCTACAGGAAATTATTCAATGAGGTCTGCCCGAACACAGAAGTGGTGCTGGGATCAGATCTTTACAATGACAGAAGCGAGTACTGGAAATTGGTAATACAGCTTGCAAGCAAGACGACAATGGCGCGAGCCACACGTACCCTTATAATAGAAGGCAGAAAAGAAGGCGAGACCCTGCATGTTTCGCAGTATATCTATCCCATAATGCAGGCAGCAGACATAATGGCGCTTGATGCGGACATACCACATGCAGGCATGGACCAGCGGCGCATACACATGCTTGCGAAAGAGCTCTTCGATGACATGGGGCTCAAGAAGATTGTGCCGCTGCACCATCATCTGCTGGCATCGCTTTCAGAACCGCCTAAGATAGTCGCAGGTGCAGAGAAGGAAGAGATAGTGGCTGCGATGAAGATGAGCAAGTCAAAGCCAGGCTCAGCTATCTCCATACTTGCCACAAAGGAGGAAATAGCCTCGACATTAAAGAGTGCGTGGTCTCCGGAAGGAGTGGTAAAGGAAAATCCTGTTCTTGAACTATGCAGATATGTCATCTTTCCAATACAAGGCTCCTTCAAGGTCGAGAGAAGCAGTAAGTACGGCGGAGATGTGGAATTTGCATCATACACAGAGCTGGAAAACATGTACATGGACAAGAAGCTGCACCCTATGGATCTTAAGAATGCAGTAAGCCTTGCGATAGACAGGCAGATAGAACCCATAAGGCGAAAGCTTGGCGCAGAGAAGGAGGAACTGCTAAGGCTCTTTTCCGGCTAACAGGAAAGCATAATGCGCCGGGACTGGGATTGTCCGGCTTCCAGCTTTCCAAGCAAAAAGCCTTTTGAACCCAGAAGGCCGTAAAGGCCACCAGATCTCGAGTTTCGCCACATTCTGGCGCTATACCTGGTTCTGCCATCCCGGCAAATGCAGAATTATTTTTAAATGTGATTAATCATATTTTTATATTACTACTATGTTAACTACTATGTTACTACTTGCTATTATGTTATTCCAAAAGCGATTATAATGAGATTAGAATTAGATATGGAGCTTATAGGAAGGGGTGCAGCAGTCTTTGCATTTGTCCTGCTTACCATAGTGGGGGCGATTTTTTCATTCTACCTTATATTCTCGATAAACCAACCTTACATGTATCCGATAGCGGTTTCATTCCTAATACTTACCATAATATCCGGATTTTTTAACGTCTTTACCTCCTATTCCTACTATCGTTCCTATCTTTACAACAGCTACCTGGAGAGAATACGAAAGGGACTAAAGCCACTTACAAGGTACCCTACTGTGGCAATAGCCATGCCTGTGTACAACGAAGACACTGCCGTTGTAAAGCGAAATCTTCTGCAATTAAAGAAGATGAATTATCCGCAGGAGAAGCTTGCTTTCTATCTCCTAGATGATTCAACAGATGCGAAGAAAAGGGAGGAGCTTCTGAACTTCTGCAAGAGTAACAGGATACATTATATGCACAGGGAGAAGAGATCAGGCTTCAAGGCCGGTGCGCTTAATAACATGCTCAATAAATTGGATTCCGAATTCCTCGCAATCTTCGATTATGACGAGTATCTTACTAATAACGATTTCCTTCGCGAGCTCCTTCCATATTTCGATGACAGTGAACTCTCGTACATACAGACAGAGAAACGGTACTTCAAAGGCAATTTCTTTTCCGATACCATAGACCTCTTCGACGCTCTCTTCTTCAAGTTCATACAGCCGGCCAGGGCGCTGAACAACACAGCAATCTTCGCAGGCTCATGCGGCATAATACGCAGCTCTTACCTCAAGAAGCTTGGCGGATTCCCCGAGTATATAATAGAGGACACCTTCTTCAGCTTCGAGTCCGGCCTGAAAGGGTACAAAAGCCTCTACGTGCCTAAAGTATACGCGCTGGGCAAACCCGTACAGACGTTCTCAGAGCTTGCTAAGCAGCAGTGGCGTTACAACTACGGGGACACGCAGTTCCTTTTCTATCTGCTAAAGAAGCTTCGCGGAAACAACAAGTCAAAGAAAAGCATGTCAACCCTCTCAAGGATAGACTACATGACGCATGGATTCGGCCTTAACTACATATCGACTATAATGCTCATTTTCACTATTGTCTCAATACTCATTGTCTTCTCACAGGTAAGCCTGCTTAATGTTTCGCTCTCTTCCATAATACATGGAGAGAACATAAACTTCGGGCTTGAAGTACTGGGCATACTCGCATTCCTCTTCTCAATACTTACTCCAATAATACTGACAAAGCTGTACTTCAAATCCATAAAGAAGGGGCTTATGATATTCGTGCTGAATTTCTCGCTCGTATTCATAAGAACGCGGGCGGCAATAGCAGCAGCATTCAATCTGAAAAGGACATCAAACAAGTTATGGGCAAGCACCAATGTCTCGCGCGTAAGGTATCGAAAAGTAGCTTTTGCTCTGAGGAATTCGCTATACGAGGTTTTCTTCTCGGCCTTGCTGCTCTCACTTAGTTATATAGCGCTCGGAGTTGACAATTTCGTAGGAGGAGTCTGGCTTCTGTGGTACGGCCTGCTTTACATCTCAACCCTCTTCCTGTTCTATAAATACGGCTAAGTTGCTTCAATGATTTACTTCAATAAATACAGTACCCAAAACGGCGATGTGCTGGCCCTGTGCGATGAAGAGCACATAGGAAAAGTCCTCGAAGAGGGAAAGACGGTCCTCGACTTGGATAAGTACGCGGGTTTTTACAAAGGCGAACTTCTCGACCATAAGACCGCCATTTCCAGGGTAAAAGAATCGAATATCTATACCGCCAACGCAGTTGGGAAAAACTCGATCGAGGTTTTCAAGAGCCTTGGCATAGTGACAGATGAGGAAATCAAGACAATAAAAGGGGTCCCATTCATCCAGATATACAAACTACTTGTCTGAGCCCTTCTCTTTGTTAAGCTTCATTATCGCTTCTGCTATGTCTCCATTTGACTCCTTCAGCGCTTCCATAATCCTCTTATCATCGCTTATGCCTGTTTGTTCCTTCACGGTCCTTACGTCATCATCATTTATTTCCACTTCCGCATCTGTTTTGCCCTTCTCTATTACGTCGCCCATGATCTGGAAAGTGGTGTTGCCCTGCACCTCTATCATGGTAACTGAAGGATTCTCAATTACTATCTCCCTTTCCTTTCCATGGATTATTACTCTCTCTGCAGGTATCTCTGTACTTTTCATGCCCATACTGTCCATCATTCTCTTAAGCGCTCTTGGATCAAGGCCTGGCATCATAAAATTCACTCGTATTTTTTATTACCCACCCATATTTATATAATATAGCGGGAAAACTCCTATCTTTTAGATAGGAGATGAAAGCGGATGCGAAAACAAAAGATATATACCTCTTAATGGCGTAATAACTAT
>JAJZLT010000004.1 GCA_021803245.1 Microcaldota archaeon | reverse complement strand
AGTTATCGCAGCAACTGCTGCCTTGATTCCTGATACTGAAGCGCTGGCAGGGCCTATTGCATATCCGCCGAGGTTGGGCATATCTGCTGTGTTCCTGGCCACTCCTCTAAGTACGGAGAGGTCTGGCGTATTCACTGAAACTACTATGCCTCTGTGCTGATTGACTATTCTCTGCCGTTCTATTCTGGCCATGCACTCACAGCTCCTCTATTCCTTCCTTCACATATTTATGTATTTTTATCCACTGCGGTACAAACTGCATAATCTTGGACTTCGCCAGTTAGCTTTATATATCTGAAAAGGAAACATTGCATATAAGGAATCTTGGCAAAGGCTATGCCTTGCTTTCAATGCCCATAGTAACCTATATTGAGGACCAATTTTATGGAAGGCAGTTCAATAATATCAGTCATAATAATAATCATAATAGCAATAATCGTGCTTGTCTCATTTAGCTTAATACTGCATCCTGGCGCAAAGAAGCCTGCTGCGGTCTCAAATTCCACGCTTACCAATACTACTGTCATTACCACATCCGTTCCGGCTGTTGTAACTTTCTACGATGTGAACCTGCAGTGGGTCTATAGCGGTCCTAGCGAGATTAACAATACTCAGTGCGGATATACGACCTATAGCTACATAGACGGCTCTTCAGCGACGCTCAACGGCAGCCAGCTCTTCTACCTGATGTATCAGCCTTCGAGCGGATACTGCCCGATGAGCATAACTGGCATAACAATAAATACGCCTGGTTTTGCGCTGCTTTCCACTACCCCTTCACTGCCGATGAATCTGCCATCCAATTCCCAGGAGCAACTGCAGCTGAATTTAAAGGCGCCTCCGTCTAATTTCTACGGCCCGCTTACTATAACTATCCACTATAACTGAGCATCGGGCTGCACGGTCTGTGGAAAATCGTTTAATACTTTGCTGATTAATAGTAAGTGTGGTAAGATGCAAGAGAATGTTAATCATCAAATAAACATAGATTTTTCAAAATCCGACCTGAAGCCGATTTTTGCGGATGAGATAGGCATTGCAGTAAGGGTAAGAGCATTTACGAATGAAAAAGGCCAGCTGGCAGAAAAAGAGGGTCAGATAGGCCTAATCTTCCTGGATATGAACAAGAGCCTTCCTGTGGGTGAATTTATAATAAGCAAATGGACCGCGCGCGGACTTGTAAAGAACATGATGGAGAGCCTCGACAGGCTTGAAAAGGAGCTGAAGAGCAAGGAGATGCCAAAACAGCCCAATGTGAAGGTGTCCGATTCTGGTTCTTCTTCTATAAGATAATCGCTGGTAATAATGCGGATACTACAATTGGATGTAGACAGGATAACATATGAGCCGGTAAAGCCGGAGGCAAGCGTTTACGAAGACGTAAGCAGGGAGCGGATCTCTGTAGAGGATACTCTGGTCATACTGGTGTCTATAGAGACCGGGGACACAAAGGAGATGGCAGAGAAGGCGATGCATGACACATTCGATTACATGGAAAAACTGGCAAGGAAGAAGTTAGTTATATATCCCTTCGCGCACCTGAGCAGGGAACTTGCGGATCCGCATGAAGCAATGAATATGCTTAATTACATGTATTCCATGGTGCCTGGAAGCATAGAGGCAAAGAAGGCCCCATTCGGATGGAATAAAAAATTGATTCTTGATATAAAGGTGCATCCCCTTGCAGAGCAATCCAGGACATACGGTGCCGGAGAAGAAGCTAAAATATACAAAAAAGCAAAGCCAGTAAGCGCAAATACTGCAATAGTCAGGAAAAGCGATTGGTCCGGAATGCCTCCTACAGATCACAGGACCATAGGCGAAAAGCTGGACCTCTACAGCTTTCAGGAGGTATCTCCGTCTATGGTTTACTGGCATCCCAATGGCCATCTTCTATTCCGCAACCTAATGCAGTATCTTAGGGAGAAAGAAGAAGAGCACGGGTACAAAGAGATAGGCACCCCGGTTGTTGCAAATACGGCGCTCTGGCACGTGAGTGGGCACATAGATCATTACAAAGAAAACATGTTCATATTCAATTCCGGCACCGAAGAGCTCGGTCTAAAGCCGATGAACTGCCCCTCCACCATACTTATATACAAATCAAGGAAGTGGAGTTACAGGGATCTGCCTTTCAGGACGGCGATATTCGACAAGCTATATCGGAGGGAGGTTTCCGGAGCGCTGACAGGCCTCTTCCGCGTTCAGGAGCTGACACAGGATGACGGCCATGTCTTCCTCAGGGAGGACCAGCTCGAAGAAGAAATAGAAGACCTGCTGAAAATGGTAAAGGAGGTTTACGATACATTTGAAATGCGGTTCATAGCCAACCTCTCAACAATGCCAGACAACCACATGGGCGATGAGAGGCTGTGGGAACAGGCAACTGACGCACTTAAGAAGGCGCTTGAAAAGAATAGAATTGAGTATAAGGTAAAAGAGAAGGAAGGCGCATTCTATGGTCCAAAGATAGACATAGACGTGCTTGATGCCCTTGGCAGATCGTGGCAATGCGCTACCATACAGGTAGACTACCAGCAGCCAATAAGGTTCAAGCTAAGTTACACTGGAGAAGACGGGCATGAGAAGATGCCGGTTATAATCCACAGGGCCATTCTCGGAAGCCTTGAGAGGTTCATAGCAATACTTGTAGAGCACTATCAGGGGAAGTTCCCTGCTTGGCTCTCTCCAGTCCAGGTCAATGTGCTCTCTATATCAGAGCAGACAAGCGAGTACGCCAAGAGCGTCTACGACGAACTCAAGAAGAACAGGATAAGGGCGGGCCTGGACATAAGCGACAGGACACTCGAATACAAGATACGCGAGTCTATTTCTATGAAGGTACCATATACCATAGTACTTGGAAAAAAGGAAAAGGAAGCAGGAAAGATTGCAGTAAGGAACAGAGACGGCGTACAAAAATTCGGTGTAGACCTGCATGACTTCGCCGGCAGCCTAGCCAAAGAGATATCTGAGAGGTCAAACACCCTCAGCCTGCCATAATAAAACTGACCCAAG
The DNA here is from genome assembly GCA_021803245.1 of Microcaldota archaeon. Classification (GTDB taxonomy): domain Archaea; phylum Micrarchaeota; class Micrarchaeia; order Micrarchaeales; family CABMGC01; genus JAJZND01. The sequence goes on along the minus strand of JAJZLT010000004.1, from coordinate 17,832 downwards.
ATAAAATGCCCTCAGCAAGCTGCAGGCCTGGCGGGTAAAGGTAATTTAACCTTGCTGCGAAAGAGATACTATGCGCGATGTACATATGATTGTAGACAACAGGGAAAGAAACGTAGAGGTAATAGAAGGTCTTTCCGACAGAAACATAAGAATAGCCTTCGCGCAGCTCCCTGTAGGCGACTATGTGGTATCAGACAGGATGTGCGTGGAGAGGAAGACTGTAAAGGATTTTGAAAGTTCCATAATGGATGCAAGGCTGTTTGATCAGGCCAAAAGGCTCAGCGAGAGTTTTTCAAAACCGATTATCCTGATAGAAGGCAGCATTGACGCATCAACACTATCCAAGAATGTGCTAACTGGGGCTGTGCTTGGCCTATACTCTGATTACAATATACAGATATTGCATTCCAGCGGCGCATCAGAAACCGCCTACATATTGTCAAAACTTGCTGAACGCGAGCAGGTTGCCGAAGCGCGGGAGCCAAGGCTAATAGGAGCAAAGAAGGCCTTTTCAATAAACCAGTGGCAGGTGCTGATTCTAAGTTCGATACCGGGGATAGGCCCGAAGCTCGCAAATGCCCTGATTAAAAAGTTCAAAACAGTCAAAAGGGTAACAAACGCTAGCGTCGAAGAGCTTATCGAAGTGGATAAGATAGGGAAGAAGAAGGCAGAAAGAATTTATAATGTGCTAAACATAGAATTCTCTGAGGACGGGGGAAATGGGCATTCTCTCTAGGGTATTCAGCAGCGGAGAACATGAGATATTCATTAGGATATCAAGCATACCGAAGATAGCAATGAAGGCAAATGACAATCTAAAGAAAGTAATAAACGGGTCAAACGATTTAGGAAGGCTTAAGTCGCTGCAGGACGAATCGTCAAAGGAAATGTTCTCAATTTCAAGCGCGATAACTTCCGGGTCAATAGCACCAAACATAATAGACAACATGCTCTCCCTCGTCGGAAGCGAAGAAGAGATAACCGATTCCATCTTTAATCTCTCAAGGCAGATGGTCAGGCACAGGCTGAAGGAGAAGGAGCACAAGGAATATGTGAACAGGAACATGAGCAGGATGAATGAGCTCGCAGTCAAGGCCATCGGCCACCTTTACCAGATGCATTTCTCCTCGAACATCGACGAGATAAAACGCCTCAGGTCTGAAATAAAACTGCTGGAGCATGAAGGAGACAGGATAAAGGAATCTATGCTGGATTTCACTTATAGTTCAGCAAAGGATTTCAAATCTTTCTATCATATGATCCATCTGGCCAGAATGTCAGACGACATACTGGATGCATGCGAAGATTCATCAGACACGATGCTGAGCATAATGCTTTCCATTACCACATAAACGCAGTGCTGATATCTTGTATGGTTCGCTAATAGCAATAACTGCCTTTGTTCTGATAGCACTAGTGTCAGGGAACAATGTATCGGTCTGCACAGGCTCTGTGATATCCAGCAGGATAGTAAAAAAACGCACAGGCATACTGATGGCCATAGTGGGCTACTCTGCAGGGCTGCTGCTTCAGGGAGGCCTGCTCAAGTTCGGGTTCTCCAGCATACTCCCCCTCCCCTCCCCAATCCTGGTCGAAGTAGCGCTGCTCGTAAGCTCGATCATTTTTATAATAAGCCATCTTTACAAAGTCTCTTTATCTCTCTCAATAACATTTGCGTCTGTGCTCATAGGCATAGCACTGGCAGCGGGCCAGGCAGTCGGTGCGTATTTTATTCTAGAGATGATCCTGTTCTGGATACTGGCATCTGCAGGCTCGGTGATAACTGCTTTTTACCTGATGAAGTACCTCTCCAAGAGGATCTACCAGAAGAATATCTGGGGCGGCATAGGAAGGGCAAGGATAGTTCTCATAGCATTCTCTTTCCTCACGGCGTTTGTTTTGGGTTCCAACACGATAGGCTTCGTTTACGCCTCGATGTCCGGAGTGCAGTATTCGCTTCCGATCGCAATACTTGCAATAATCTTCGGAAGCTTCCTTGTCAGCGGAAGGGAAATAAGCAGGGTAAGCAAGGATATACTTCCCATGCGCTACACAAACGCCCTTATCTCGCAGTTTGTTTCCATAGCCTTTGTTGAATTCGGCACTCTTCTCAGCCTGCCGCTATCAAACAGCCAGACTTTCATATCCAGCCTTTACGGCGTCAGCATGAGCTACAAGACAAAGCTCATTTTAAGAAAGCCTGCAGTCATGATAGTATCAATCTGGGTGGTAACGGCAGTCATAAGCGTTTTCTTAGGATACACGCTAACCCGCCTACTTGTCTGAAATGCCTGCAATCGCAACTTCCCCTGCTGCGCTGCAATCGAACTTAAGTGTGTATTTCTTAACTATCCTGCATGAGGATTTTTTTACAAACGAAGCAAGAGCCTTCCCGCTGTTCGAATAGGCGATGAATTCACTGCCGCTCCTGGCGCCTACCTTTCTTATTGCGCCGCCTATGTTCATCGACCCGGCAAGGAAGAGCATGATCTCGATTCCCATATCCCTGGATCTCATCCCTCCTTCGTTAAACCTTGCATATGCATTGAGGTATGCCGGCAGCAGCCTCTTAAGCAGCTTTTCATCCTTGTCAAGGATTACTATAAAGGCGCCTTTCTTCGAATGCTTTTTAGAGATTGAAACGAGCTCTTCAATGCTTTTAGCCGAGGAGCAGAGCAGCGCATTAGGCACTGTTTGAAGGTCCATAAAATACCCTTACATCAGAATATATTAATCCCTTCCTGTTGCTCTGAATGGGAATGGCAGGCCATGTAAAGGCAGCCTTGCCATGCCGTATGCAAGGCATTCGTCATGCATTCTTAGGGAGCATGGCGCAGGTTTTTATAGTTCATATTGCATAAATATCTGTTTCTATGATACTCAAGGAACTGGAGAGGAGCGTAGCAAGTGCCAGCAAGGAAGGCATCATACTCCCAAAATATGACGGCTACTCACTGGTGAATATTCCGCATACTGCAATGCAGATACTGGGCGGCACCGTGGCAGGCAGGGCCCTTGACAAGTCAATAACTGAAAAGATAGATACATCAGGCATCAAGAAGGTGCTGCTGATACTCGCAGATGGCCTTGGATATAATATGCTTATGAATTCATACGAAAAGTCGAATCTCTTCAAGGCCTTTGCGGATAAGGGAATCATTGCCCCGCTCACCAGCGGCTTCCCGCCCACCACCGCAGCATCGATAACAACCCTCAACACCGGGCTGACGCCTCAGGAGCACGCAATACCTGAATGGACCCTGTACTTCAGGGAGGTAGACACAATAATAAAGCCATTGCCATTGGTAACCATCGATGAAAAAGGCGGCCCGCTTGAACCAATAAAGAGAGATCCCAAAATACTGTATTCAGGAAGTACAATATACGAGGAGATGGCAAAGGAAGGCATAGACTCATTTGTAATCCAGAGCACTGGCATAATAAACAGCACATACAACAAGCTGATGAACAGGGGCGCAAATTTCGTCCCATATATCACCGCTTTGGATATGGTTCTGAAGGCGGGCAAAACCGTGGAGGAGGCAGAAGCCGGCTACATATACGCATATACTGATGTAGTGGACGCAACGACTCACATGTACGGCCCAGAAAGTGTTGAGTCGTCTTCAGAGATAATCAACCTCGGCAGAATGCTTGAAGAGAACCTGCTAAAAAAGGTAAGCGGAAAGGCAGCTTCAGAAACGCTGGTTATAATGACAGCAGATCACGGGCATATACAGGTAGATCCAAATAAGATAATGTACCTGGACGATGATGGTTTATTGCTGGACTCGTATGAAACAGGCCCAAACGGCAGGCCGATAATGCCCGCAGGTTTCACCAGGGATGTCTTCCTCCACGTAAAGAAAGAGAAGGAAGATGACATAATGGGCTATCTCTCCGGCAAACTAGTGGGGAAGGCAAAGGTGCTTAGGACGAAAGACGCTGTGGAGCTGGGCCTGTTTGGAAGGGGCAAGGTAGGAGAAAAATTCTACGACAGAGTAGGAAATATAATGGTACTGCCTGAAGGGAACTGGCAGGCATGGTACAGCAAGCAATGGTATGATGATTACATCAGGCTGAACAAGCCGCAGCTGCGCGGCATGCACGGAGGCATAAGCGCAGATGAACTGCTTATTCCATTTGCCGCAGCAAGACTCTCGGACCTGCAAAATAAATAAGAATACAACAGATGTAGAGCAATAGTGCGGTTACATTATGCGCATCTGTTGTTAAACCTTTATTTAGATGTGATAAGTATAAAAATCTAATGCTTATTATGCACATATATATCTCTAATCCTTCCCGCAATAGACAAGCTTTATATATCATGGGACGCGCTAAATAATCGGTTACATTATGCTGCAGGTAAATAGGGGCTCAGCCTCTGAACTGAGATTTCTTGAGGAAGGCGTGAAGAAGCAGGCGGAGCAGCCGCAGGCATGATGTCAATCAAATAAACCGAATCGGTGATGTGCCTGGATGCTGACTATAGCTCTGCGCTGAAAAGCCTTGGAGTGGACCAGTTCCTGAAACTGCCGGAGTCAGAATCCAAGGACGAGCTTCTTGTCCAGTATATCTTGAAGGCTATATTCTACTCAAAAGACGAATCAGATCCTCATAACAAGAGCATAGAGGAGCTGGTAGTTACAGGTAAGATCGCAGGGAAGGATGGAGATCTTTCTGATGGCATACAACGAAGCAGGGTATACAAGGTCAGGCAGCGGCTTATGGATCTTGAGGAGTCGGGCGTTACAATAAGCAATGTTCTCGGGCTTAGATCCACGCTTATAGAAGATGTATATGGAAACGGGAAGCATCACCACGACCTAAGGAGATACCGGCTGAGCAACGGGCCGCACATAACCGCAAATGCAGAAAAAGTAGGAGCGGCAATGGCGAAGACCCTGCTCCTCCTGGATGATCAGAAGCCCTCTGTAGCAGAGGCGCATGTGCAGGCTTCAAGGTTCATCTCGGAGTTTCTAAATTTGCATCCGTTCGAGGATGCAAACGGCCGGACGTCCAGAATACTGTACAACTGGTATGCCATAAGGAATGGGTTAAGGCCAATCCATGTCTCTGGAGAAACAAAGGACGCACTATTATCATATATGCATCCATTCTTCATTTCGGGATATCTGGGCTCGGCTGTGGCGCTAACAGTCAGGCTTTCCTTGGATAAGGAAAGAGAGGCCGGCCTGCTGGACGCACTGGACAGATCAAGGGCCGATTCTCCGTACGAAGTAGAGCTAAGGCATAACCTGCACCTGTTGACCGATCCGCAGAGGTACGCGCGGATCCCTGAAAGCGAGAAGCTGAAATCAGACATAGCGGATCTCTATCAGAAAGGCATGAAGGGAGGGGACAAGAGCCTTGTCTCAGCTGCAGTCTGGCTGTCTTCTGCAGCAAAGATAGATAACGGCGAACTTTTCGACCTTGCGCTTCAGAACAAGGATCCTGGCGTAAGGGCGCTGACCATCTACGCAATAGGCAATTTAAAGCTGCACAGATACAAGCCAAAACTGCTCGACATACTCGGTGACAGGAGCGAAGATGAGAATGTAAGGATGCAGGCTGCCGTACAGCTTGGAGAAAGCAAAGGAAAGACCAGCAATGAGGTAGTGCAAGTGCTTGGCATAGCAACAAGGCCCGGTGCGCCAGAGACCGTGGTTCTGGCCATAGCAAAATATTATGCGCTTAGAGGAGAGGGCAGCGAGGCTGACAGGAAGCGTATGCTTGAATTCGGAAAGTGGTTGATGGCATCCAAATCAGAAGAGTACAAGCTGCGCGGTTATCAGACATATATTGTGCATGCAAATGAGCAAGAGATTGCAGGTCTTGTAAAAAACGGGATAGGCGGATTGAGCGGCGTGGTTAAAAAGGAGATAGTAGTAGAGCTAAGCCGCGAAGAGAAGGTGCGAGGCAGGCCCGTACTTAACCATTCTGCGATAGCGACAGAATTGTCCAAGATAGCAGAATTTGATGCAGGTGTCAGAAGGCCGCTTCTCGGCGAGCTGATAATGGCAGACAAAATAAACCAGAATTATGTGCCTTTTCTGGATAAGATAATAGAAAGCGGCATATACGAAAAGGCGGAAAAGGCCCATGCCATATACGCGCTTTCAAGAGTCAAAGGAATAGAATATCTAATAGACAGGCACCTTTCAAAAGGGCATATATCGCCAGACAACAGATCTGAAAACCTGGCTGTGCTCCTCTCGCTTCCAGTTAACAAGGAACTGGATGACAGGAGACAGGGCCTGCTCGGTGCTTTTATAGAATCTACCAAGTTCAAGGAGCGCATAATTGCATCAGGAAGGATATTTCATGCATTAAGGAGAGACGGAACCGGGGAGAACCACAACGGCAGCACAGACGGGCGCCTTCTCGAGGCATATGCGCGCCTGCTTGATTTTGACAGGATTTCGGCTACCTATGCCAGGATGGACAGGCATTCTGTTTTCAATTCAGAATTAAAGGAACATATGCGCAGGGTAGAAAGGCAAAGGCCAACTAAAATCAAGGCATGATGGATTATGGAAAAGATTGCAGGGCAGAAAATCAGAACTCCAGCCAAACCTGCAGATAATGCGGTAGCAGGCATGCTAAGAGACAGGAAGGCGGCGATTCTGGATAAGGATGGTGTAATAGTAGACATTTCCGGTCTGCTGCATGAAAACATGAGAAGGGGATTTGCTTTTGCCAGCAGCAAAGGCCTTGCCTGCGGCAAGTTCAATTATTCCAAAGAAACCACATACGGGCTTCGCGGGCTTAGTGCAGACTATAACGGCGGCATACTCCCTATCATGGCTCTCATCGCAGTGAGCCGGTTTTCAGCGTCGCGTGAGAATACGGCTGGCCTGAGTGCCGATGAAATCCTTTCAGGAATCATTTCAGGGAAGGAAGGCGCAAGGAAACTCGGCAATATGATAAGCAAGCATACAAGCCAGGAGGATGCTGCAACTGCCAGGCTGATATATATGTGGGATTCAGGCTCATTCTTCAGCTCTGCAGGCGCTGCAGGATATGTACAACCCATAGAAGGTTCAAGGGAAGCGATACTGCAATTGCTGGACCAGCATTCCGGGAAGGTAAGCATACTGACGAATACGCCTACCCGTGCAGCTGCCGAACGTGACCTGCTTACGGTTTTTTCCAGGCGGGAACTGGAGCAGATCCACATTATAGGCGGCGAAACCGTGCCTGCGCCAAAGCCCAGCCCGCTAGGCGCAATCGCGCTCATGGAGCGTATGCGCGTATCTCCTGAGGAAACATATATGGTGGGCGACACCCCTGTAGACATCACAACTGCAAGGAATGCGAAGATGGCATCTGTCGGCGTGCTCTCAGGAATGGGCACCAGGGAAGTGCTTGCACACGAAAATCCGGATGTCATAGCGGACAGCCTGGCAAGCTTCGTATCCCTGCTGCGCGGCATCTGATCCTTCAGGTACTCCTCGAAACAATTATATTACTTGCCCATCAATATAATAGCATACTTACCTCTCACGTAAGCATTTTTAAAGTGATTTAGATGAGTCAGTTCGGTTCGCAATTGCATGGAAAATCAGGCAGGAAACTCTACGGAAACGGCAAGATAAAGAAGAAAAGCAGGGACAAGAAAAGATTCGAGATGGGCGGCTATTTTGCAACAACAAGGCTCGGAGAAAAAAACGAGGTAAAGAAAGTCCGCGGAAGGGGCAGGAACTTCAGAAACAAGATGAAGTATGCGGCATTTGCAAATGTTCTGACCAGGGACGGATTCAAGAAGGCGAAGATCAGGGCCATAGTCGAATCCCCGGACAACAGGAACTTTGCCAGGCTGAATATAATGACAAAAGGATGTGTCATAGAGACTGAGCTGGGCAAGGCCGTCATAACAAGCAGGCCTGGAAAGGACGGGAACATAAACGCCAGGCTTCTGGGCTGATTAGATGCCTGCCAGAGTATACATCTGCGATTCCAAGGACATGCCTTCCCTGAAAAAGCTGCTTGAATATGATCCTTATCTTGACAAGAGCCTTTCTGAGGAGCAGCTTGCCAAGCTCAAGGGCGATGCCGAAGCGAACGTAATCTTTGCAAGGCAGGACTATAAGCTCAAGGACGGAATCTCGCTCGAGCTGGACAGGGACAAATATTACCTGTATCTCAGCGCAACCGAGGAATTCCTGGACAGGGCAGAGAAGAAGCTAAAGCAGAATATAGGCTCAGTGGCCAGGGCGGACCACGAGACCGAAGATAAGATAGTAAACACTATAGAGGAGGAGCAGAATAACAGCGAGCAGGGCATAGGATTCATCTTCAGCTAAGGATATATTAAAGGCCAGGAGTTTATTTTACCAAAGTGCGAGAATGGAACTTAAGGGCGGCAGGAACCTGAAGAAGATATGGGCACTTTCAATAATTGTCATTGCAATTATACTTGCATATTACTTCGCATTCGGCCTGTCAGATACCCGCAGCCATGACCTATCCTACATCACAAAGTACAAGTGGAGCATAAAGCCGGACAGCATAGCAAATTTCTCCTTCTACATAAGCCAGAATTCGCAGATAGCCTCTTATTTCATATTCAATTTCTCAAATGGCACCGGGAGCATGGGCTCATTTCAGGTATTCATTCTAAACAAAAGCCAGTTTGAAGGCTACATGGACGGTTCAGCAGGGGGAGGAAGCATACCTTTTAACCATCTTTACATGAATTTCTCTGCAGGCAGCGAGAGCATAAATGCAACGCTAACTAGGGGCCCATGGTATCTCCTCATAATAAACTATGACCATGAATCACCGCTTGCAATAAGGTTCACCGGCGTTTCGCAGAGGAGCCCATAGGGCCGGAATTTCCATTTCTATCCTTTACTAGATACCTTAATAAACCTGAATCTGGTTTAATTATGGATTCTGATGGAAACCATATGCATCTCCCTCGGCGGCAGCATAATCTCCAGAAGGAGCGGTGTAAATGTAGGGTACATAAGGAAACTGCTTAAACTCCTCAAAACAAACAGCAAGAAGTACAAGTTCATAATAACTGTAGGGGGAGGCTATGCGAACAGCCTTTACGTAAAGACAACTAAGAGCATAATAAGCAACAACTCGGTGCTAGATCAGATAGGGATAGCCTTCACAAGGATAAACGCCCTGATAGTAAAGGACCTCCTTGCCGAGATGGATATTTATCAGAATGTGGTCACAACACTCGAGGAGCTGAAGATGGCGGTAGGCACAAATGACGTGGTGGTAATGGGCGGCCTTCTGCCCGGGATCTCCACCGATGCCGTTTCTGTGCTATCGTGCGAGGTTACAAACTGCAAGATATTGATAAACGTGAGCAGAGACGCATATCTCTATGACAAGCCCCCATGGGAGCCTGGCGCAAAGCCCCTGAAGGAGCTTACCCATGACCAGCTTATAGAGCTTGCATACAAATTTGATTCGCGCGTAGCAAAATCGCCGTTTATCTTTGACCTGGTAGGAGCAAAGCTTGCAAAGAGAGGGAACATAGAAGTCAGGTTTGTCAATGACGACATAGAGCAGCTGCGCGCTGCGCTGGAGGGCAAGAAGCATTCCGGCACTACTGTAAAGGCATAGCGCTTTCTGCCTACTTTATTACCACGCGCTCCGATATCTCAATGATCCTGTCAACGCTGTAGTCTACGGGATTGCCAAAGCTTGTATTTATGACGAATCTACCGCGCCTCAGGTCCAACCCGCCAACCTTGCCTATCAGCGCACCCAGCTCGTTCACAACAAGCTTGTCCTTCATTTCCACAGTGCTGAGTATCCTCCTTCTTATCTGGCTTGCTATTGAAGAAATAAGCACGCCTACTGCCACAGCAAGTATGGTATATTCTATGAACTGGGAGAAGTAGATCTGGCCTATTACCCAGGCTACAAATGCGTATGTTATGGCCCAGAAGATTATCGACGAGCCTATGTATATCCAGTACTTGAAGCTCCTGAACATGTATTTTGTGCTTCTCGTATCTATTATCCTTCCTATAAGGTAGAGTATCAGCGTGATTGGCACCAGAAGCAAAAAGCCCTGCACGCCGTAAGCCAGGGAGAGCAATACTCCGCGAGCGGCTACCTGCGCAGCATAATCGCTGATGGCGATGAAGAGGCTTGCGGCTATGAAAATCATCGAAGTAAGGTAGAAAACGAAGCTCATCCGGTCAAGGCTGAATCCAAAGCTCCTAAATGATTCTATCAGTCCTCCTTCAAGGCCGAAGCCTTTTATGAGCAGATACAAGCCTATCAAAGCCGCAGGCGCTTCCCATCCTGCGCCAAGAAGATAGCTTACTGCAAAGAGAAGGATCACGATGGCAGGTATGCCAAACACTATTCTCGCATAATGCGGTTCCTTCAACTTCTCCAGTATAGTGAAATAAGTATTCTCAAGGCTTTCTGCCTGCTTGAGCTTTACCACCCGTACGCTGTTTATCTTGATCCGTGACTGTACTATGGGCATGACACGCGAGTCGCTTGCGCCATCAGTAACAAAGATGCATGAATCTGCATTGAACTGCTTCAGTACAAGGTCTACCTGCCTTGCGACCTCCCTGTCTGCGTGATATCCCTCTACTTCGGATCCTGTAACAGTTGCTATGTTAACGGCATATCCATTGTCCTTGAGTTCATCATAAATCTTTACCGCTTCGAACATCGTGTTCGAGTCAGTGTCTTCAGGATCTGCAAGTGCAAGCTGCGAAGCTCCATTAAGGTTCTGCACCTTTCCTACAAGAGGCCCGCTTATGCCTGTCTTCCTGAATAAGTCATTGTCTACATCTACAGCTAACACCAGGATCCTTTCCTCAGGATTTTCTATCTTGATCTGCATTTTGGTTTTAGCCATCTGCCTCTTTATTCTTTTGAATAAGCAGATTTATAATTCTGCATTGGATGCTTCGCAATCTGCCGTTTGCGCGCACGAAAAGTATTATAAGGAAGAATGGCAATAGGTTCTCTATATCCGATCCTTATATGCCCAGGTAGCAAAATCCGGTATTGCGCCGGTCTTGAATTTATTTCAAGAGCTGATTAAAAGATGATGCGACAAGCAAACCGGTCCCTTCGGGGATTATGGGTTCAAATCCCATCCTGGGCGCATCTTATAAGCCAAAAAGCCAAGACGCTGCTCTTGCTCCTTTTCTTTAATTATGGAATCTTGCAGAGAATCAAAACTGCTATACTGCAGACTGCTGCTTTAAAAAGACAAAAGGAAAGTGCAAGTTAGATTTTGCTAGGTTTCCTTCAGTACTATCTATTTTTCAATTCACAGATGCTGTTGCCTAAAGCCAGCAGCCCAGCGCAGGCTAGATTTTCATTGCAGGCTTAGAGCGTAGGTCCTGCCTAAGGTTTAGATTGAGAGTAAAGAAGGCCGATTCTTAGGCTTTTATTGGAAAATGAAAGTTATTTAAATTTCAATATCTGGACAAATAGCGATATAAACATGAGGCAAATTGGTGACTACTTTGCTAATCCCTTATGGTGGCGGATTAAAGCGTGGCGAAGAGTGAAGATTAACAAAGACTCAATTTTATTTAATAATGAATACAAATTCATTTATAAAAATAAAGCAGAATTCGTCTGGTCATTTCGGCAGGTAATGGAGATATTCTATGATAAAGCATATGATATACCTGTTAAGGGAAGTTCAGTGCTCGACATAGGCGCCAATATAGGCGATACTGCAATATATTTTATTGGAGAAGGCAAAGCAAAAAAAGTAGTTGCACTTGAACCATTCTCATCACAATATAAAATTGCAAAGTCCAATATAAAAGCAAATAGCATGCAGAACAAAATAATGCTTTTGAATCAGGGGCTAAGCAGCAAAAAAGAGGAAATTTCTCTACCAAAAGAAGAGGTAGATTCCGGGATACTCAATGCTAAGGACTCCGCTGTAAAAAATGGTACGCAGATAAAGTTTACTACATTGCCTTCATTAATTAAAAAATATGACTTAGAGGATGCTATAGTCAAGATGGACTGCCAAGGATGTGAATATGAGTCCATATTAAAATCAAGTAATGAAACTTTACGGCATTTTAGCGGATTTGTGATTGAATATCATTCACGATTTGAGCCGCTGTATAAAAAAATGAAAAACGCTGGCTTTAAACTTGTTTCTAATGGGGTGCTTGAACCGGAAGTGGCCTATTGGATTAGGGACGATCAAGAAAGATAATGCCATCATTTAACAAAGTGAGGAAATACCGCACCATTTATAGGCAGGATGAGAGCGAGGCTTTGTACGTAAATAAGGTTGATAAATAAAGCAGATGTCTGCCATATGATTTTGGCGAACAGATGACAGGCATCTGTATCTACTGTAGGCCAAAAATATGATAAAGTTTGGGAAAAGGCGAACGAAGCTGCGTAGTCAAATCCAGAGCTCCTTTGCAAGAAATGCAACAAAACATTCTGCAGAGGGATGACGGTTTCAAGAGCCTGAAAACAGGGAGAATGCATATGCAGATGCTCTTTATATGCTATAATTTCGTTAGAGTTCATTCCTCGATAAAGATGACACCTGCGGAAAAGGCAGAGAGGAAACGGACTTGTTGCTCAGGCGATGCAACTTGATATAATGCTAACCCAAGGAGTTGATACTGTAACTGCTTTCATTCAGGCGGGCTTTCCAAAGGATGTAAGGAATTACAAGATAGCAGTAAATATACTAAATGACTTAGGTATAAGCAGCATACAAATAATAACAAACAACCCAGATAAAATGGAACAGATTCAATTTCTTGGAATTGTAATAAACAGCAGAATACCATGTATTCCTAATCTTCCAGAGCGTAATCCAGTTGTCGATAGAGATCTGGCTGCAAAAAGAACTGAGTTGGGGCATTTGATTGACTAGAGTAAAAATACCGGAATTGGACTTCCAATACGGGATAAAGAAGGATGTATATTACAGGGAGCATCAGAATAGGACTTCAATAGTAAGAATATTCTGCAGGGAGTGCGGCACAAAACTTTTGTTATACCAAAAGGATGGAAAGCAAGGATGGCTTAAATGGTGTTATTTCGATAGGATAATAAAACCGTGGTTTAATTCAAGAAACAGTAATATGCAATGCCCAAAATGTAATAGAGTAATAGGAAAGAAAACCGTACGCAAAGGAAGGCTCTCTTATGAAATAATAAGAAAATCTTTTAAGAGAAGAACGATAGTTAGAGTTAAAGGATGAAGCTAAAACCGCGGGTTGCTAACTCAATGTATATTATTGTAATACAATGCTATCGTTTGTGATGCGATACAAAAATTAGGCCTCCATCCTGGGTGCATATTATAAGGTTAAACGCCCACACCTTTACAGGATAGAATCTCACAGGTTGGCGGAGGCCTCGATCTCAGAGCCTCTCAAAAAGGCAGACTCTATACAGCTTGCCGCCCTGCCAAGATAAGATTGGCAGGCAAACTATCAGGAGCATGTGCGATAGGCATATATTTTTGCTCATGAAAGAGCGTATGTTGTGAGTGCATGATGCTGATGGTAAGCACACAGGATTTGGACGAAGCGCTTGAGGCTGTCAAGGGAGGGGCGGACATTGTTGACGTAAAGAACCTGAAGGAAATACTGGTAGGGTCAAACTTTCCTCCTGTCATAAAGGAGGTGAGGGAGCGCGTCCCTGCGGAGAAGCACGTGAGCGTTACTCTTGGAGTGGCGCCGAATCAGCCAGGCACGGTTTCCCTGGCAGTATACGGCGCGGCAGCGCTTAAAGCTACTTCTGTAAAGGTCGGCTTCCTTCAGTCTGATTATGAGACCGCGCTAAGGATACTGCAGGAATGCAGGCGCGCGCTGGATGGATCCGGGACAAAGCTGATAGCTGCGACGTTTGCGGACAGCCATCTTTACAACGGGATAGACCCTGCGCTTGTTGTAAAGCTCGCAAGGGAGAGCAAGAGCGACGGCATATTGATAGATACGCTTACCAAAGACGGCAGAAATCTCTTCGATTTCATGGGCGAGGAGAAGCTGAAGGAGCTTACCGACGAGGCAAAGGAGCTGGGCATGAGCACAGCGCTCTCGGGAGCCCTCAAGATACAGAACCTTGATGCCCTCGCCAGAATAAATCCCGATATAGTGGGCGTGCGCGGAGCAGTATGCACGAACAATGACAGGGAAGGCGGCAAGGTTGCTGCTTCTGCAGTTGCAAATGTCAAGAGGGAGCTTGAATTGAGGATGCAGGGAGAAATAGACATATACCAGAAGAAAGCCGAGGCCAGTGCTGATTCAGCAAGACCATAAGGCAGGCATATTCCATGGAATTTGAGATAGACAGCAAGGGGAAAAAGTGCACAGGCCTTATAGCCGAGATGGAAAAGGCGATGTCCGACAGTTATGTATCAAGGGTCAGGGTAACGGTCCACGACGTTCCTACAAGGATAGACATTTATGCGTGGGCAAAAAGGAAAGGCCATAGGATAGCAGAAGAGAATCTTTCAGGGAGAGGAATCTTCATGATGGTAATTGAAAAGTAGAGTGTGATATTATGGACTATAAAAAATCCGAAGCGAAGGACTGGGGAAGGGAGAGAATACGCGGACAATGGACTACGATGATGACTCCTTTTACAAAGGAAGATGAGCTTGACGAAGAGGGCCTGGGAAGAAACATAGAGCACCTTCTTAAGCTTGGCACAAAAGGGATGGGCTTCTCATGGAATATGGGCGAATTCTGGAGCCTTACGCATGAGGAGAGGCTGAGGCTTCTCAAAATAGTTCCAGACCTCGTGAAGGGGCGTGCAGAAATAGCATTCCAGGTAACCAATACTTCTCTGAAGGAAATAGTTGAAATGTGCAAGATGGCGGAAAACCTGGGATACGGTTTTGTAATACTTGCAGCGCCATACATAATGACAAAGACAGAGGAGCAGGTGGCGGATTTTGTCTCAAAGGTTGCAGACAAGACAGAGATAGGCATAGCATTCTACAATTCGCCGCAATTCGGTATAACAATGGGCGCAAAAGGCCTGGCTAAGCTTGCGGAGATAAGAAATCTCATAGCAATAAAGGAAGCGAGCTTCAACATGCAGCTTGGTATAGATACGCACCTTCTCGCGGGAGAAAAGGCGGTGGTAAGCGTGCCTGACGAAGAGGTCTTCTTCTTCGAGGAGTATTATGGATTTCACCAGCAGGCAATGTTCGCAAACACAAGCGACTGGAGATTTGATACTGCAGCATCGCACAATTATGTCAATTTCGTAGATCTTGCAACAAACGGAAAGCTGGAAGAAGCCAGGAAGCTCTATCCAAGAATAAAGCCTGTCAAGATGATTTCAAGGAAGTGGTGGTCCAGGCTGGCGGGAAGAACAGGCGGCGCGCTGCCTGTTCAGATGGTAAAGTACTGGGGCGAGGTAATGGGATTGACGCATGGGCATGCGAGGCCGCCTGTTGCGCCTATGACTGAAGAGGAAAAGGCTGAATTAAAGAGGGACCTGGAAAAGGCAGGTTTGGTGAAGAATTCAAGTGGTTGAGTGCGCTCTATAATCTCATTTGCCGATATTTCAGTAGGAGAATTCTATCCGCTGATTAACCGTGCGAAGGAATTGAAGTCTAAGATCAGATCAGGGCAAAATTTAAAAATACTCAATAATAAGATTGTAGGAATGCTCTTCGAGAAGCCATCCACCAGGACACGCGCTTCTTTCGAGGCGGCTACGCTAAGGCTCGGAGGAAGCCCAATATACATGGCTTCTTCAGAGCTGCAGATGAAAAGAGGCGAGCCGGTAAAGGATACGGCAAGGGTGCTCTGCGGGTACATGAATGCCATGGTCGCGCGGGTTTTTGAGAACGAGACCGTTGCCGAGCTCTCCAAATATTCATCAATACCTATCATAAACGGCCTGAGCGACCTTGAGCATCCTACCCAGCTTGTCTCTGACATGCTAACCATATACGAGCTGAAGGGAAGGCTAAAGGGCTTGAATATAACATACATTGGCGATGGAGACAACATAGCCAACAGCCTGCTTCTCGCGGCATCGACTGCAGGTGCAAATGCAACTATAGCGTGCCCTGATGGCTACCAGCCAGACAAGGAGATACTTAAAAAGTCCAATGCGATAGCGAGGAAGACGGGGTCAAGGCTGCTTGTTACTGATAATGTGAAAGAAGCAGCTTCAGGCGCAGATGTGTTGTACACGGATGTCTGGGTAAGCATGGGCGAGGAGAGAGAGGCGAAGAAAAGAATGAAAGCCTTCAGGGGCTACCAGATAAACAGCAAGATTCTCCAGCTTGCAGATAAAGATGCGATAGTGATGCACTGCCTCCCTGCGCATCGCGGCCTCGAGATAACGGATGAGGTTCTAGAGGGCAGGCACTCAGCAGCATGGCTGCAGGCAGAGAACAAGCTCTACGGCGCGGCAGCAGTCCTTGAGCTTGCAATATGCGGCAAGATCGGGAGGTAAGGCAGTGAAGATACTCATTGCGCTTGGCGGCAATGCGATACTGAAGCAAAATGAGAGAGGCACTTTCAGGGAGCAGCAGGCTAACGTGATAAGGACTGCCAGGCAGATAGCCAGGATAATAAAGCAGGGCCACGAGGCAGTAATAACGCACGGGAACGGGCCGCAGATAGGCGACATACTGCTCCGCTATGAGATGGCAAGGAAGCAGTTGCCGGTAATGCCGGTCCACATATGTGGGGGAGAGAGCCAGGGCATGATGGGCTACATGATAGCCCAGGAAATCACAAATGAGCTGCACAGGGCAGGAATAAAGAAGGAAGCGGTGTGCCTGCTTACGCGAACCATTGTGAGTTCCAGAGACCCGAATCTAAGGAATCCCTCAAAGCCCATAGGCCCGTTCTATGGGAAAGCGCAGGCAGAGAAGCTTGCAAGGGAATATGGATGGAAGCTCATTTCTGAAGGTAATGAATACAGGCGAGCCCTTCCCTCACCTCTTCCTTTGCGCATAGTTGAGCTGGAAGCCATAAGGAATCTTGCCTCTTCAGGTTATGTGGTTGTCTGTGCCGGAGGCGGAGGCATCCCCGTGATAGGTAAAGGGGCCATGCTTAAGGGACTTGATGCTGTGATAGACAAGGATCTTGCTTCCTCGCTGCTTGCAAGGGATCTGGATGCAGACCTGCTCATGATATTGACTGATGTAAGCCATGTATTCATCAATTTCAGGAAAAAAAGCCAGAAGGAGCTTCACAGGATAAAAGTGCAGGAACTGGAGAGATATCTTGCAAATGGAGAATTCGAGGAGGGGACAATGAAGCCAAAGGTAGAGGCTGCGATCAGTTTTGTGAAGCAAACAGGCAAAAGCGCAGTCATCACCTCTCTCGAGAATGCAGAAACCGCACTCTCCGGAAAGGCATGTACCATAATAACAAAGTAAATCATAATTATGGCTCTGCCATGCAGCAATGAACCATGTCAATAAAAACAAACCTTATTCCAGTGGGCAGGCCTGACATTCTGCCACTCAGATTTCCAGATTCGTTTACTTTATCGTATTATATATTCTGGCGAAGTAAGGATTTTTATCGGAATTGAATCTAAAACTGCTCATTAGTCCCCCTTCTTTCCGCCTCTAAGTATAATACCAGAAAACCAAATTCATTCGCCATTAAAAGAGAAATAATTATGTAGTATCTCTCTGGCATTGTCGGGTCTCTTTGAAATTTCATCTGCGAATTTGTCCGCAAGAGAGAGGTTTCCTTTATCAAGGGCTGCAGAAATTATGCTCCTTGCGTTTGCGCGCACTATCTCATTCCTGTGCTTAGTTAATTCCTCATACTTCTCCTGCGCTCCTTCCGCAAGCTTATCCGCAAGAGAGAGGTTTCCTTTATCAAGGGCTGCAGAAATTAT
>JAJZLT010000014.1 GCA_021803245.1 Microcaldota archaeon | reverse complement strand
TGAAACCAAAGAAAAAAAGAAATGGAAGTGAAGCCTGAATATTGCTGAAGCTTTTTTAAAAGCTTCAAGTTTTAGGATTTAGTAGCAGTAGGCTCACAGGTCGCCGAAGCTCCCTGCTTACACCCCTGCCCTATCAAAGCCATGTACTATGGCCACCCTAAGTGTCTCGTTTCGGATGCGGCTTCATCCTTAGATGCTTTCAGGATTTATCCGCTTAGCGCGTGGCTACCCGGCACTGCCTAAACAACCGGTCCACTAGAGGCGCCGAACTTTCGTTCCTCTCGTATTAAAAAGTTCTTATCCTCTGACACTAACACTCTCAGTAGTTGCTACCGTACTGTCTCGCGACGTACTGAACTCAGCTCATGTAGGTTTTTAATGGACGAGCAGTCCAACCCTTGGCGGCTCCTGCACCGCCAGGATAACCTAAGCCCATATCGATGTATCAAACGGCGGGGTCTATGTGAACTATCACCCGCCACGAACCGGTTACCTCCAGAGTAACTTTTTTGACAGCATGGTGCCCCATTAAAAGAGCATCCAAAGTTCGTTAAGCCCCTGTTTCCAGTCTGCATCTCACGCTTTTCGAGATACAGTCAGCCCTGCATTTGCCTTTATGCTTGACAGAGGGTTCCCAACCCTCCTAAGCAGAGCATCGGTCACTTTCGTTTCCTTATCGAAAGCAACCGCCCAGTCTAACTATCCATCTGCTGTTGTTCCATTGCTGGTAAGTTGCGTAATAACCGTAGAGTGGTGTTACATTGTCGCTCCACACACGCCGAAGCGAGTGTTTCGATGCTCCCACTTACGCTATGCAACAATCATCACACAACAGCAACAGACTATAGTCAAGTTTCATGGAGACTTCGCTACCCACTGAGAGAACGTGGCATATACACCACGTAGTAATTTCACCAGGTCCCAGGTTGGGACAGTGGGAGAAACGTTACGCCCTTCATGCAAGTCACCTATTAAGTGACGAGGTATTACGCTACCTAAAGAGAGTCAGAGTTACTCCCGCTCTTTGCTAGCGCTTAGTTCCGTTGAAACGGAGTTTCGCGTACTAGCGGTGAGCAGGCGTCACCCGCTGTACTAAGCCTTACGGCTTTGCGGCGAGTTGTGTTTTTGATAAACAGTCGTTCTCCCCTTGTTATTGCAATCTGCGCTTACTAAACGCAGACATGGTTTCTCGAAAACTTACACCACTAACTTGCCGAGTTCCCTAACCTGAGTTCTCCTGACACGCCTTGGCCTTCTCGGCCAGCAGCACCTGTACTGGTTCTAGGTACGAATCGCCACGATCGTTGCGTATTCCCTTTTCACGGGCACAGGAATTCAGTCATATAGAGTTCATTGAGCTGCTTCTCCTCATAATGAGACTCCGCAGCCACTTGCACTTTGTTGCAGACTTATCCCCATGCGTCAGAAATACGCCTTGTGTTGCCACACCTACGTGACGAGCGCATGAATATTAACATGCTTCCCTTTTGCGCGTTAGTCATTGGCTACGCGCTTAGGATCGGCTAACTCCCAGCTGACGATCATCGCAAGGAAAACCGTGTGCTTCCGGCGTAATGGATTTTCACCATTATTTGCTGTTACTTATACCAGGATTTTCTCTACCGGACAGTCTACATGTGCTCACGCACATGCTTCTAGCCATCCAGTATGCCCTCCTACCCATCTTTCGATGCCGAGGTCTCGGTACCTAGTTTAGCCCCGTCCATCTTCAGATAGTACAATCTCAATCGGTACGCTATTACGCGTTTTTTGAAGGATGGCTGCTTCTGAGCCTACCTCCCGACTGTCTAAGACCGTACCGTCTTTAGTTACACTTAACTAGGATTTAGGGACCTTAACCTTGGTCGCTTTCGTTCTAGTCTCGTTGCACTAGCTTACCCAATGCAGCCGACTCCTGGGGTCTACGCAGCACACGCATTCGGAGTTTGAGAAGAAGAAGGAACCTTTCGATTCCGAGCCTTCTAATCGGTAGCTCTACCTCGTGTGCGAGCTCGCCCAGGGCTATACTAAATATACTTCGAAGGGGACCCGCTATTGCCATGTTCGATAGGTCTATCGCCCCTACCCCCAGCTCACCCATTAAGACATGCTATAATTGGTTGCGGACCTCCATCCGATACAAATCGGATTTCGTCCTGGCCGGGCGTAGATCACAATGGCTTCGGGTCGTATGAGGGTGACTCAGACATTTTCACATCCTGCGCCTCGTTTCCTGCGCGCATTCGCTTTCGCTTCGCCTTCCGGCTTGCCACACCCATACACTCCCTGGCTCTTGCTTCGAGAAGAAAGATAAGACACTGCTCCGCGCATTTCGCTCATAGCTTACGCTACTTCGCTTGATGCGTTTCATTCCTTCCGCGCCTTACCTTCTCGTAACCACCTAGTTTCAGATCATTTCAATCCCACGCGTGTGGGTTCTTTTCAGCTTTCGCTCGCGCTACTTGTTCTCTATCGGTCTCTAGCCAATATTTAGGGTTGGGGTTTAATGTCCCCATATTCATCCAACATACTTAGGCTGGATTACTCATACACAGCACCACTGGCAAAGCTTAACTTACGAGGCTGTCACTCTCTCTGGCCGTTCTTTCCAGAACGTTCAGCTCGCAAAGCCAGTATAAAAGCTGCACCACATCTCCTTCAACTCGCGCAGAAGGATTCAGTTTGCCCTATGCTGCTTTCGTTCGCATTACTCACAGCATCGCTAACGCTTTCTTTTCCTGCGGGTACTAAGATCTTTCAGTTCCCCGCGTATGCGTGCGCCACTATTCATAGCGCAACAAGGTTATCCCAGGTTCAACGTCTGACATGCAACTACCCTGGGCTTATCGCAGCTTGCCACGACCTTTTCCGCTGCTAGAGCCAAGCCATCCCCTAGGTGGCTTAAATTATCTATTCAGGATCTTCACTTCCACTCAAATCAATTGCGAAAAACGCAATATCACAAACTTATATGGCAGGACAGTTGAGCTATGCTATAGCGCATATATTTCTTCATCAAGCCCTAAAATTAGATGCTCTCGAAAAATAATAGCCTCTAGGAGCTAACGGTTGCCATAAAAGCACCAACCAATATATACTCAAGTAAGGTTTATAAACATTGCTTCAAGATCCAACTCCTTCTAATTCATGGTGCACATGCCAATTGCGATGCGCATGCAGAATGGCGCATGCGGCATGTCTTGCGCAGTCATGCCCGTCCAGACACGAAGGATTAGGATAAGATTATAAACAATGCATATGCAATTAAGATATATGCATCTCAGAGTAGGCGAATTGATAGATATCCTTTCAATAGCCGCCACTGCTATTACAATTGTATTCTATCTGTACAATGCTTACAATTACAGGAGGTACAAGGCGCCAAAAAGAATCATGAGCCGTGCGCATCCTGAGAAAGTAACAATAGTAATGCCCGTGTATAAGGAGAGCAGGGAGACGTTCAGCGCTTCAATAGCCTCCGCAGCCGCACAGGGCTCAAAACTCATAGTCATAGGCGAAGGCGATGACGCCTTTTACGGCTCTTACGTCAGCGGGAAAGGCGGCAAGTTCATCCCGTTCAAAGGTACTGCCCGCGAAGCGTTTTCAGAGGCGATGAAGTATGTGCATACTGAATATGTGATGAAACTTGACACGGATACTGTACTTCCGGTTGATGCAGTAAAGAAGATGCTTTCGATAATGGATAAAGACGTCGGTGGTGTCGGCGCAAACATCTTCATCTCGCTAAACGAATCTATCGTTTCCCATTGCGCAGAGCTTTTCGAAAGGACCAAAGAGCTTGTCTTCAGATCGCTCTCGGCATCGGGGAACACTGTTATAATAGACGGCAGGGGTGCGCTCTTCAGAACAGAAGTAATAAAGCCGTTACTTGTCTCAAATGAGTTCAGGAATGCAACCTTCATGGGCAGAAAACGGAAATTAGGCGATGACGCGCAGAAAGTAAGTTACCTGGTAAAGAAAGGATATAAGGTCATAATAGACTACGACGTAAAGGCGGTTACGAAGGCCCCGCAGACATTTAAGATATTCACAGATCAGTTGATAAGATGGTCAAGAAGCAGCTACATGGCAGTCTTTGAAGATCTACGCGACGGCATACTCCTAAAAAAAGGCAGGCTATACGTCTTCAACATGGTCTACACCTACTTCATAACAATCCTGATAGGCATGTTATTCTTATCTAATCTCTACATCTCCATCTCTCATCACCACCCGCTCCTCGGAACGTATTCGCTTCTACTGAGGGCCTTGATGTCAACGCGGTTTAATGCCTTTACCACCCTGCTGCTGTACCTTACCTCGGTAAGGGTGCTGAGCTTTATTGCAGGCACTATCTTCACTCTTGCCGTCTTCACTCTCGTCTCAAGACCCAGAAAGAAAATAGCTTATTCCAGCATACTTGCAGTAGCGATAGTCCCTGCTGCTTCAGTATACGGTGCATTTACGTTCTGGGTGCAGGATAAGTGGATGACGAGATAATGAATAATAATTGACAAATAAGCGGGAAATCCTGCCCTGCGGTTTTACTGCGCGGTTCCTGCAGCATAATGCTAATCGTAATACTGCCCTTTCCTCTCAAACCTGCGTTCGCCGCAGCTGCATCCGCACTCGCATCCCGCCTTGCATGCGCATCCTGTCCTGCATCCGCACAGGCATGCCCCTCCGCATTCGCATCCTCCTCCGGCTCCCTGATTTGCCATAGAATCATCTTTCAGAATCAGAATATCGCAATATTAAATATAAAAATAGATACTGCGGCGGAAGCAAGCACGCTCAGGGCAGCGGCAGTGTTAAGCAACGCGTATCTCCTCATTATGCCTTCATCTTCCGGCATAAGGTTTATGTGCTGCCTCGAAATCAGGTATACTGCCACAACTGCACCAAGCAGTATTACGTATGAATTGGATGCCGCTGCAAACAAAAATATGAATAATGAAGAGATTGCATGCGAATACGAAGAAAGTTTCGCAGCTTTTTTAAAACCGTACTTTGCAGGGTAAGTCTTAAGTCCGTGCGCCCTGTCAAATTCTGCGTGTTTTATGGTGTACAGCACATCTGAGCCCCCTCCAAGGAACATTATCCCTAGCATCAGCAAGTACAATGACGGAAGGGCAGGAATCACTCCTGCTGCGCCTATATATCCTGCCATGGGGTCAAAACCCTCTACAAGCCCTACGCTGTAGTGCCTGTGGCTTGTATGTCTCTTGAGCAATGGATCCAGTATAAAAAGTGCAATAAGCAGAGGTGCAAGGAGAAGCGATAGCGTATTCAGAAGCCATGCGCTTGATATGAAGACCGCGCAGAAACCAATGAATACAGCCATAAGAACATTCCTGGGCACTGTCAGGCTGGCCATATTTGCCTTCTTTTTGTTCTGCAGGTCGAAGTCCCTTCCTATATACCTGTTCATAACCAAGGCGGCGCCGCGCGCGGAGAGGAATGCGATAGTTATCAGTACCGCACTGCGCAGGCTCACAGGCCATGCAAAGAGCATGCCAACGTATATGAAGGAGAGGTTGAATACCAGGAGTTCGGGAACAAAGAGCTCGCTGAGTATTCTAATTATCTTGCTGCTTTCCATAGCTTCTCAACCCTCTTCACTACTTCACTGTCCATAACTATCGTATCTGGCCATTTCCTATGATATCCCTCGCCGGGCGTTTTCCTGGTAGCGTCTATCAGCACCTTCGAGCCGTAAGCCGGCATGCCTGTTGAATGGTCAAGCGAATCTCCTGCAGCGCCCTTTATAATCTGCATATCCCTGTCAGGATCCACTCTTGTAGAGAGCGCCCAGACCACAGAGCCAAAATCGCGTATGTCGATGTCTTCATCAAATGCCGCTATTATCTTCGTGAATGAGAGCTGGCCCAGGCCAAGAGCTGCAAACATTGCCTTCTTTGCTTCTCCAGGAAATCTTTTCTTTACCTTTATGAAGCAGGTGTTTGTAAATGAGCCTTCAGGAGGCAGATAAATGTCCAGTATGCTGTCATTCATCATCCTTATAATAGGATTAAAATAATCCATCAGGAACCTGCCTATGACGGCATCCTCATGCCATGGGAAGCCCACGACGCTGGCCGGGTAGACGGGCTTTTTCTTCGCGTAAATCTCTTCCGCATGAAAGACGTAAGTCTCTTCTGCTATGGAGTAATAGCCCGTATGGTCACCGAAAGGCCCTTCCAGCCTTCTCTCAGCCGGGTCAACCCTCCCATTTATTATGAATTCGGAATTCGCAGGCACAGGCGGATAAGCTCCATTCTCGAAGAGCAGGCTTCTCGAGCCTCTTGCTATGCCTGCAAATGCATATTCGCTTATCCCTTTGGGTATCGGCGCAACCGCACCGATGGTTGTGTACGGATCCGAACCTATGGCAACCGCAACCTTAAGTTCTTCCTTCCTTTCCTCAGCTTCGAGCGCATGGTACGCGCCTCCTTTCTGCGCCTGCCAGTGCATTCCGGTAGTTTCGCCATCATAAACCTGCATTCTGTATACGCCAACGTTTATCCTGCCGTCAATAGGGCTCCTTGTAACCACCATGGGCTGCGTTATGAATCTACCGGCATCGTTGGGCCATACTTTCAGCACGGGCAGCTCTTCGATGCTCTTCAGCTTTTCATACATGCCCTTTTCGAACCCTATGCTTTTCGGCTTCGAATCGATAAGCGATTTGGCTCCTTTAAGCGCATGCAGTATCTCTCTGCTATCTCCTGTCGCAAGGCCAAAGAGCTCAGTGATCTTTCCAGAGCCAAAGAGATCCTGAAGAATCATGGCAGAGCCGAAGAGATTCGTGGCTACCGGAATATCGTACCCTTCCACATCCTCGAAAAGCAGCGCCCTGCCATCATAGCGTACAGCCCTGTTCTCAAGGTCTGTAATTGCGGTTACCTCGAGATCCGTGCTTACGCTGCCGCTTATCCTCGCCAGCTTCCTTTTATTGCCGAGATACTTTATGTAATCGCGAAGGTCGCTTATCAACAACACACCACTATCCTAGCCCTCCCCACTCCCTGTGCAGCTTATTCTCCACTCCAAGCATCGTCATAATCCTCCCAACAGTTATGTCAACGAGCTTATCCATGCTGTCTATCTTATAGTATAAAGGCGGCAATGGCGGCATTATTGTGCCTCCTGCCCTGGAGACTGCAAGCATGTTCTTCAAGTGTATCTGACTAAGCGGGCTCTCCCTGGTAAGCAGTATAAGTGGCCACTTTTCCTTCAAGGCAATCGAGCCAACCCGCGCAGCCAGAGTCTCTTCGTACGAAGTGGCTATGGCAGAGAGCGTTTTCATAGAGCATGGGGCTATTACCGCGCCATCAAGCCTGAATGATCCGCTGGCAATCGGAGCCATGAAGTTGTGGTCGTCATAAACCTTGCATAGTTTCTCCAGGTCCTTTATCCCCAGGCCAAGCTCCTGTTTCATGACCATAATCCCCGACTTCGTGGCGACACAATAAGCCTCTATCCCTTCTGCAGACGAAAGCTCCTTTACCAAGCGGTATCCGTAGACTGAGCCTGATGCACCGGTTATGCAGATAGCAAAGCGCCTTGCCATTACATCGCTTACTTTATATTATGCAGCATGTTGATTATTTATTCTAACCGGTTGATGCTGCTGAATGCCTCGTCAAGCTCCCTTCTTGAAGCTTCAATCCATTTCTTGGCCGCTCCTGCGCTTATCTCGTATCTGTCATTCTCCAATCCCTCGACAATAGCGCCTGCCATCTCCCAGGCGGAGATGCTGTATTCGGTTTTTTGAGCAGGTCTGCCTTTGAGCTCGGTGTCGTGTACTGCCGGTGGCACTACTTCAAAAACCTTGATAGGTGTGCTCCTCAGCTGATGCCTGAGTGAAATTGTGAAGGAGTGTATGGCTGCCTTGGTTGCAGAATATACCGGAAACGATGACATGGGCACGAATCCCAGCCCTGAAGATACATTGATTATCGCTGCCTCTTTCCTCTTTGACAGCAGCGGTATAAAGAGTGCAGAAAGATGGATCTGGGAGCGTAGGTTTATCTCTATCTCATCCTCATTACCTGAAAGGTCCTCCCTGCCCTTCCTAAGATCTATGCGCCTCTGTATTCCTGCATTATTCACAAGCACATTGAAATTCTTGAAGTTTGATTCAATCCATTTGAATAATTCCTCGCGCTCATTCTCTTTAGAAATGTCACATCTTCTTGTATGCAGATGTGGGAGCTTTATTCTTGCCTCCTCAAGCCTTGCTGCCCGTCTGCCGCAGATTATCACTTCATTGCCAAGCCCCGCGAGCTTCTCTGCAAGAGCCAGGCCTATTCCAGTTGCACCGCCTGTTATAAGCACTGTATTGCCGCTGACCTTCACAATATCCACAAGTAATAATGTGCAGTTCTGATTAATAAAGTGAGCGGAAAATCAAAAAACACTTACTAGGCGCGAAGCAGGCGCAGAATACTCCGCAGAAGACCGCACGCGTTAGCGTCGTGGAATGTCACTAACCGTATGCTGCGAGCCTAGTTTCTTTTTTCTTATATAAACTGCATATGTGAAGTCAGTGAACTCCTCCACACTGGCTTCTCTCCACTCTGCCTTGCTGAATTCCGGAAAGAATTTATTGCCTTCGTAATCCTTTTTGATGTAGGAAAGAAGAATCATGTCAGCTATTCCAATGGTCTGTTCGTAAATGCTCTGCCCTCCTATTACAAAGACATCTGGCCCGTATTCCTTTGCCTTTTTCAGCGCCTCGTCAACGCTGCCGCATACATCCGCTGCTTTGTGGTTTATCTTGGAATGCGTAACCACTATGTCATGTCCATGCGCATACGGGTGCTTCATAAGATCAAACGTGGCCCTGCCCATTAATAAGGTCTTCCCTTCCACCAGATTCCTGTAATGCCGTGTCTCCTCATCAATGTGCCAGGGTATCCGATTGTCTTTCCCTATGACATGATTCCTAGTCATCGCAGCTACTATTATTATCAAAGGAGCACCAGGCAAAGGAGAGCTCAGTCACGCACTTCATCGATATAACACCAGAGCCAGGACCTGTCAGGAAAAGACGCCATCACCGGGTGGCCTGTTTCCCTGAAATGCCTGGTTGCATGCTTTCCTACCGAAGAGTCGCAGCATCCAACGTGGCCGCAGGAAAGGCAGACCCGCAACTGTACCCACCTCATGCCCTCCTTGAGACATTCCTCACATCCCTCAGTATTCCCACTGACTGACCTGTCAGCAGCCAAGATATGTTCGCAGCCATTCATAATAAAATTACGCGGTTCATCCATTTAGCTTTTTCCAGGCCGCAATGCAATGCCTGCATCAAAGTATTTATTAATAACTATTCATAAATGAACGATTGGATGGGAGAAGATGAAAGCCAGGAGATACACAAAGGTTTGGAAGGAATATATTTTACAGAGTCAAAAATCTGCAAGGTTGACGGCCAAGGCGGAAGGCTCTATTACCGCGGATATCCAATAGAAGCGCTGGCATTAAAATCTTCATTTGAAGAAGTATGCTATCTCTTGCTTTACGGAAAACTCCCGAATAAACCGGAGCTGAATAACTTCATATCCGGGATGAAAGGGGAAAGAAGCCTTCCCAAAGAGGTAATAAACCTTATAAAAGAGACTTCAGGCAGAGCGCATGCGATGGACATCGCAAGGACAGCAATCTCGATCCTGCCTGCGTATGACAAAAATGCATACGATGCTTCTGAAGAGGCAAACATGGGGAAGGCGGTAAAGCTGATCTCTAAACTTGCAAGCATAGTCGCTGCCATAGGCTCATCTTCCAGGGGCAGGTACACCGCGCCGGATAACTCGCTCAGCCATGCAGAAAACTTCCTTTACATGCTCACCGGCAAAAAGCCGGACAAGGAGAAGGCAAGGCTTCTGGATACCATGCTGATACTACACGCAGAGCACAGCTCAAATGCTTCTACATTTTCAAGTTTAGTGACAGGGTCAACGCTGGCAGACCTCTATGCAAGTGTCACTGCAGGCATGGCTACCCTCAAAGGCCCGCTTCACGGAGGCGCGGATGAAGCCGCACTCAAGATGATGAAAGAGATAGGCGAGCCTGAGAATACAGAGCGCTACATAAACGAAGCTCTAAACGGAAAAGCCAGGATCATGGGATTTGGGCACAGGGTCTACAAGACATACGATCCAAGGGCCAAGATAATAAAGGCCGAGCTTGAACTGCTTCAGAATGATGCTTCCAAGGAGGTGAGTAACCTCACAAGGATCGCGCTTACCGCAGAGCAGCTGATGGTGGAGAAACTGGGTAAGACAAAGGGAATCTGGCCTAACATAGATTTCTTTGCAGGTCCTGTGTATACTTGGATAGGCATAGCCCCGGAACTCTTTACCCCTCTCTTTGCAGCAAGCCGTGTTCCCGGCTGGTGTGCGCACATTATCGAATACTGGAGATCCAATAGGCTGCTAAGGCCTCTTGAGCGCTACACGGGTCAGGTGGACCTGGAATATATCGAGATAGAGGATAGAGAATAAGCGGCAGTTTCACGCACTGGCATCAACAGGCCCGAGCTCCTTCTCAAATTTTTCCCTGTAAAAATGCGCGCCTGTCGATTTCGAGATGTATAAAAGGTCTTCAAGCCCGCTCTCCAGGCACGAGCTCGCTCCAGGCGAAGGTGTTATATTGAAGATGATATTTGCAAATTTCAGCTTGGCGCCGCCGAGTATCCAGAATCTCTTATCCTCGTCTATTATCTGCGGCCTCACTCCTCCATACTCCTTTGCCAGCTTAAGGTCCGCGTTTCGCAGGCCAGGCACTATCCTGCCCGCCTCATTCTTCAGAAATTGCCTCTTGCCTATAAGTGGCAGGTCGTAAACGATGTTCTTTGCCAAGATCTCGCGTATGGTCTTGCTGAGCAGTATGTTCTTCAGGCTGACTATGGTTGGCTCATCAAAATCAAATGTCCTTACATAGTCGAGCCACGTTTCAGGGTGCCTTCTCTCAAGCTCAGGCACTACTGATACTGTGGGCCCAAACCTGTTTATCTTCGGGTTTGTTATCTCCGGGTCTCCATGCACTGCCGCGAAGGGAATGCCTTCTATCTGCACCCGGTATACCTTGCCCTTCAGTAGCCGCGGGGTCTCGTAAAAGTTTCCGCCTACGGATATTATGGAAAGATTCCTGTCGTATCCGAGCATCTTTGCGAAATATAAAGAGTATGTGCCCGCTGCGAAGACTGCGAAGCTGGCGCTGTAAGCCTTATCGCCAGCATAGATCGTGTAGCCATCATCATTCCTCCTTACGCTCTCCACCTTGCTGTTCAGAAGAATATCCACCTTCACATTCCGCTGCTTCCTTGCTTTCTCCGCAAACGAATCAGAGAGCGCGCCGTAATTTACCATGTAGCCTGTGTCAGCCAGGAGAGCAGAGATCATTTCGTCGGGGTGCCTTCCTTTCACTACATTCGGCTCAAGCTTGGAGATCTCTTTCTTTCCGATTTCACGCAAGCCGGGAAAGAGCCTGTGCATATCCCTGGACAGCCTCTCTGAAAGCACCTCAATCTCCTCCTCTCCAACAGCAAGAACCATCTTCTGGCATTGCTGCACTATCCTATTCCTGCTTCCCAGCTCACTATGCGCATACCTTACTATCCTCTCCGCAGCCCTCTTGGTCTTTCTCGCGTGCTCTACGTTGTAGTTAGTCTCTATGTCACCAAAATGAAGGGTCTGGGAATTGTTCAGCGCGTTTGAATTGAGCGAAGCTATACTGCCGTATTTTTCAAGAAGCAATATCCTCTTTACATCGAGATATCTGCTCGCAAGGTATGCCAGCGATGAGCCGGTTATGCCCCCTCCAACAATGACCAGATCGTAATCGTGCATTATCTGGCCCTTATCCTGCTTATTATTCCTGCGATGCCCTCCCCTACATCGGAGCACTTGTACTTGCCGCCAAGGTCCCGTGTCTTTATGCCCTTTTTAATTGCCGTCTCTACCGCCTTCTCTATAGCTGCTGCGGCCTTTCCGTATCCCATCCATTCGTACATCATCTTTACCGAGAGTATTGTACCTACCGGGTTCGCCATGTCCTTACCTGCATACTTGGGCGCAGATCCATGCACAGGCTCAAACATTGCATAATCATCCCCTATATTTGCAGACGGCCCTACTCCTATCCCGCCAACAAGCATGGATGCTTCATCAGAGAGGATGTCTCCAAACAGGTTCTCTGTTACGATGATATCATAAAGCTCAGGTTGTTTTATCAGCCATTGGGCCATGGCATCAACATGCGCATCGTCTACCTTGACATTTCTATAGTTTACTCCAAGCGCGAGTATTGTGTTTTTCAGCAGCCCATCAGAAATCTTCAGTATGTTTGCCTTGTGGACTATGGTCAGATGCCTCTTCCTCCTGCTGGCCATTTCGAATGCAAATCTGCCTATCCTTCTGCTCCCCTCCTTAGTTATAACCCTTAACCCGACAGCCGCCTGGTCCGATACTGCGAATTCTGCGCCCGAGTACATGCCTTCAGTATTTTCTCTGACTATCACTAGATCTATGCCTTCCTTGATAGAAGGCACTCCGGGCAAATTCTTGGCAGGCCTTACGTCGGCATAAAGCCTGAACATCTTCCTTATCTTGACAGCTGCGCTGGTTTCTGATCCGGGCTCCTCCGGAGTTGTCATAGGCCCCTTTATTACGCAGCTGCTCTCCCTAAGCAGCTTTATTGTGTCTTCCGGAAGATTAGTGCCATATTTCCCTATGCAATGTAACCCTGCCTCCCCGCTATTCAGCGTCATGGCAATCTTGAATCTCCTGTTCACCGATTCGATTACCTTTATGGCTGCATCTACAACTTCAGGGCCAATCCCATCGCCAGGGAGCACTGCTACTTTCCATGCATCCATGTCAGCGACACCTCCTAAAGTCGCTCAGCCTGCAGGCTGCTGCCGCGCCTGCCCCAGAGTATATCCTGAATTTGCAGGCACGCATTGCCACCATGCTTTCTTTTTTGTTTTCCATACTCGCGCCTTTCACGCCCCCAACCCGCCATTGAAATGACCGGGTTGCCAGGCGAATTATCAATCATTCCTTAAGCATCTTATCTATCACGTAATTTAAAACTCCTCCTGCCTTGTAATATTCTGCCTCTATTTCAGCATCAAGCCTTACCTTAAGGGACGAACTGCTCCCACTGCTGCTCCCTCTGCGATAGTAGCGCAACTCCACTTTTTGCCTGGGCTTCAGGACTTCAGGCAAGTCAACAGAAACCTCTTTGGAGTAATCCATCTCCAAGGAATCAAAACCTTCCCCGTCTTCAAACTGCAGCGGCAGAATCCCCATGCCTATCAGGTTGCTCCGGTGTATCCTTTCAAAGCTCTTTGCTATCACTGCTTTTACTCCAAGCAGCATCGGCCCTTTGGCAGCCCAGTCCCTAGAACTTCCAGAGCCATACTCTGCTCCTGCAATCACAACCAAAGGAATGTTCTCTCGCGCATACATCATTGCAGCATCGTAAATACTCATTCTCTTACGGTCCGGATAATGTATGGTATAGCCGCCTTCCATTCCTCCGACCATCAGGTTTTTAATCCTGTTATTCGCAAACGTGCCGCGCATCATGATTTCGTGGTTGCCCCTTCTTGAGCCGTATGTATTGAAGTCATCTAAGGAAACGCCGTTTTTCTTCAGGTACAGGCCTGCAGGGCTCTCCATGCCTATGGCGCCTGCAGGAGAGATATGGTCGGTGGAAAGCGAATCGCCGAATACTCCGATAATCCTAGCATTATGGAGGTCTGCGCGTTTTTTCTTCCCTTCAAAAAAGGGCGGCTTCTTTATGTAGGTGCTCTTTGCATCCCACTTATACAGCTCTCCTGACGGAGTCGAAAGGCTCTCCCAGTATGGATTTACCTTATACAGTCCAGGCCCATAGTCCTTCGAATACATGCTTCTCTTGACAACCTTCCTTATCTCCCTGCTTATCTCTGCGTCTGAGGGCCAGATCTCCTTCAAGTAAACCTCCTTTCCGTCTCTGCCTACGCCAAGAGGCTCGCTATGTATGTTCTTCAACACAGTTCCTGCGATGGCATAAGCTACTACAAGCGGTGGAGACATGAGGTAATTTGCGCGTATGTCCCTGTGTATCCTGGCTTCGTAGTTCCTGTTACCCGAAAGAACAGCTGCAACGGCAAGCCCATTGCTGTTAATGGCTTCGCTCTGCTTTTCTATAAGAGGCCCGCTGTTGCCTATGCAGGTTATGCATCCAAAGCCGACGAGCCCGAATCCCAGTGCTTCAAGATACTTCATCAAGCCTGCCTTCTTCAGGTAATCTATAACGACCCTTGATCCCGGGGCGAAGCTTGTCTTGACCTTCCTTGTATCCACCTTCAGGCCACGTTCCACCGCCTTCTTCGCCAGTATTCCTGCGCCTATCATGACCCACGGATTGCTTGTGTTAGTGCAGCTTGTTATCGAGGAGATTACGACATCGCCATCCTGCAATTCAGCTGCATAGCCGTCGCTGTATTCGAGCCTGACCTTTCTTATTTCATTGCGCTTAGGCGCATTCTTGATTTTTCCATTCTCCGCAGCTGCGCTTTCCGAAGCCCATCTGGTGTAATCTGTCTGGCTGATCTTCCTGTTCTCATCCTGTTTTCCGTTCTCTAGGAATGAGCTTACGAAATTCTCGCTTACTGCGCCCAGCTCCATCTGCTGCTTTGGCTGGCTCGGCCCTGAGACGCTGGGCCTTATGCTATCCAGCCTAACCTCCATCACATCGCTGTATCTTATCCTGGAGTAATCTACATCCAGCATGCCCTGCCTGCCATAATATTTCTTTATAAGCTCGATCTGCTCCTCGCTCCTTCCTGTGCTTTTCATGTATTCAAGCGTCTTCCTGTCAACCGGGAAGAGCGCTATGGTCGCCCCGTACTCCGGGCACATGTTGGAAAGCGTAGCCCGATCCTGCACACTCAGGCTCGTGAGGCCGTCTCCGAAGAATTCGACGAACATGCCCACCACGCCCTTTTCCCTGAGCAGTCTGGTGAGCGTCAGCGCGAAATCTGTGGCAGTGACTCCTTCTGAAAGCCTGCCGGTAAGCTTCACACCCAGGACCTTCGGGGTCATGAGCGAGACCGGCTGGCCGAGCAGGGCGGCCTCGGCCTCAATGCCGCCTACCCCGAAGCCCACGATTCCCAGGCTATCCACCATCGTCGTATGGGAATCGGTTCCCACCAGCGTATCCGGAAAAGCCAGATAGCCGCCGGTGTCCTTATGCAGCTTTACGCATGTAGCCAAATATTCCAGGTTAACCTGATGGCAGATGCCAGCTGAAGGAGGGTAGACGCGAAAGTTCGAAAAAGAGCCGCTCGCCCATTTAAGCAGCTTATATCTCTCCGAGTTTCTCCTCATTTCCATCTTCTGGTTATTCGATACAGCCTGCGGGTCATTGAAGGAGTCCACCTGCACAGAATGGTCTATTATCAAGTCTGTCGGTATAACCGGCTGTATGGAGGTCTTCTTCCCAAGCCTCCTGTAGATGTAATCCCTCATAGCTGCAAGGTCCACAACTGCCGGCACGCCTGTAAAATCCTGCATCAGGACCCTTGAAACCTTGAAAGGAATGTCCCTTTCCAGCGGCTTTCCAGAATTCCACGCCGCGAGCGACTTGACGTCATCCATCGTGACCTCCTTCCCGTCAAGGTTCCTTATCAGCGACT
Organism: Microcaldota archaeon; assembly: GCA_021803245.1. Lineage (GTDB taxonomy): Archaea > Micrarchaeota > Micrarchaeia > Micrarchaeales > CABMGC01 > JAJZND01. The sequence continues at coordinate 5,526 of JAJZLT010000014.1, read as the reverse complement.
CAAGCACTATCCTTATGGAAAATGGCAGCCTGCTTATCTCTCCAAGCCCAAGTTTCTGAAGTTCAGGAAGAGAATAAAATCTTACCTTCTTGCCGCTTCCCAATGAGAATTCCCTGACGATTCCCCTAACAAGGTCCATCCCTGGATCCATGAATAAGACTATTACTTTCATTTTAAATAGTTTTTTGTTGTGTATAAAACTGTTTCTTCATTCCAAGGCAATCAGATGGATTATTATTTGAAGTGCAACAGATGCAATGAAAAATATGGCAGCAGTTATGCAGGGCAGATCTGCGGTTCCTGCTCCGGGCTTCTTGAAGTGCAATATAAAAAGAAAGTGCGGCCTAGCCTTGATGCAGAATCTTTCTGGGATTACGAAGACCAGCTGCCAAAATCGCAATACAGGCACTACCTGCTGGGAATGACGCCTTTAGCGCGCGCTCACGGAGACGGAAGCCTGCTGATGAAGATGGAGACACTGAATCCAACGCACTCATTCAAGGACAGAGGCAGCGCAGTTGAGCTTGCGAAGGCAGCCGAGTACGGATTTGATGAAGTTGTATGCGCATCTACAGGCAATATGGCATATTCCATTTCCTATTACTCTAAGCTCTACGGGCTCAGGTCCCAGGTCTTCATCAGCACGAATGCCAACAAGGACAAGATTAATGACATAAAATCGGTAGGAGATGCGCAAGTTCACTGGGTAAAAGGCGATTTCAATAAGGCGCTTGCCCAGGCCGAGGATTACTCAAGGAAGCACAAAGCGTTCCTTACCGGTGACTACTGCTACAGAAAAGAAGGCCAGAAGACACTTGCGTACGAAGTGATGCAGCAGGTACATGATCTCACCCACTTCATTGTGCCTGTGGGAAATGCAACGCTGATAAGCGGCGTATACAAGGCTCTCAGGGAGCTGAAAGCTGCAAATAAAATAAGAAAAATGCCAAAGATAATAGGCGTGCAGGCTTCAGGCTGCATGCCCCTCGTGCGCGCATTCAAACTCAAAAAACCAGTCTCATATGAAAGGCCGCACACAAAGGCGGATGCGATTGCCGTGGGCCTGCCTACCTTTGGCGCTCAGGCAATGGAAGCCTTCAAGGAAACCGGCGGCTATGCAGTTGCAGTGAGCGACAGGGAGCTTGAAGATGAGAAAAAACGCCTATATGAAAATTATGGCATCGTTGCAGAGCTGGGCGGCGTAGCCTCTCTTGCAGCATACAGGAAAGCGGGCATTAAAGAAAGCGGGCGGGCAGTTGCTGTAATAAGCGGTGCGAACGTCTAATATCCCTTTTTAAACGTTGCACAAATGCTTTAAATATCATACCCGCGCCACTTCTCTCTGTTGTGATGCGATGTCAGTGTACAATGGCAGGAAGGCAGAAAGAGCGCAGAATAGGGAATTATGGCATAATACTGCAATAACTGCTACATCAGTGAGCATAAGGGAAGGCGGAGAAAACCTGGAACACTCGCTGCGCCTGGCAAAAAGGGAAGGCGGAAGTTTAGTTACTTTCTCTAACCTGCTTCAGTTCAGGGTGGTCATGCCTGAGCTCTTCAAGGAATTAGAAAGAATCAACAGGGAAGACAGAAGGGCTGCGGAGAGGCAGGCGTCAGCGATAGGGGCAAGATGGCCAAGCCGGCCGGAGATGGGGTTCTATCTTGGCGATGAGAAAGGCAGCCTGGCCAGCGAAGGCGTTTATGCGGTAAAACAAGGAGTAGTAGGCCCGCTGGCATTTATGATTACAAGGCTCGAATCAGGGGCTTCCCGTTCTTCCGTTCCTATGGCGCAGCAGGTCGCATTCTCTTCAGTAGCCGAAGCGCGCGAAAATGGAAGCGCAGCAAATTCAAACTCTTATTACTTCGTCTCCCTGGATCCTGATGCACGCGGCTACACGCCTGCGTGCATCAATGTCATGGCTACTGACAACATGCAGGCTTCGCGCGTCACCATAATAGTAAAAGACATCTCCATGCCTGTGCAGGAGTTTATAAACTGGGCTTCAAGGAACGCTTCAGGAGCAGGCGCGGCAGCGGCAAGAATGGAAAGCTACGGAATACATAACGCCAATGACCTCCTCATTCTTGGCTCTATGGCAAACGCGGCTGCAAAAGTGAGCAAAACGCTCTAAGGTTCAGTTCACTCTGCAATGCATGCAGAAAGCGTCTGATTCAAAATTCAGCGATCAAGCAGTTTTTTGTAGAATTCCTTTACCGAAGCAGTGGAAAAGAAGCGCAGGCGGTCTTTTTTTCTTATGTACTGTTTCCTGCTCCTGCCGTAAATTATCTCAAGTATGCTCTTCGGTATATCTGCTTCATGCTCCACCACGCACATCCTCTTTACGTCTTCAGGTATTGGCGTATATTTGGGCAGTATTACCGGGGTATTCAGTGCCAGGCTTTCAAGCGTTATTATGCTCAGCCCCTCGCGCTCTGACATCTGCAGCATAACCGCAGATTTCAATATCTCCCTGTACAGGTCCATCTTATCCGAATAAAAATTCCTGAACTCTATCTTCCCTCCCAGCCCCAGATTCCCCACAAGGTTCTTCATAGGCTCTGCTTCAGGCCCTTCCCCTATTATCAGGCCGCGCAGGCTGCTGTCATGCCTATACGCCTGGAAAAATGCATCAATCCATTTCTCTATCGATTTCTCCTTTATCAGCCTGCCTGAGAAGATTACGCGCTTCTCCCTTTTTCCTCTGCCGTATTTTGCGAGAGCCTTCTTCACCAGGTCATTGTCTATCACAGGCGCAAAGACCTCTATCCTCGAAGCAGGTATCCCAAGAGCTTCTAATTTGCGTGCCGTTTCGTGCGTATTTGCAACATATCCAGCGCGCCCTGACAGTATGCAAAAATTGAAGTAATGGTAGGCAAGCATGCCAAGAAATGCGCCGAGGTAAGACCTCCAGTATTTCTCATCCCACACCTCGGAAGCCTTGAGTATAAGCCGCCTGCCATTAAGCGCGCAATAAAGCCTGACTATGGGAAGATGAAGAACTGGAAATATATCCGTTACTACGGCATCAAAATCATATCTGAAAAGGCCAAGGCACGAGAGCGAGTATAAAAATGCCTCGGATACTGTGCGTCTGCCATTCCTGTACGTTTTTTCATCGGTGGTTTCCGGTCCGGCGTGGTACCTTATCCGCGATGCGGTAAAGTCACTTTCCATACCAGGAAGGCGCATGGTGAAGAAGTGCACCTCGTTTTCCTTTGCGAGTTCCTTGGCCTCATTGGTCATCATCTGCTCTATGCCGCCCTTGTGCCACGGATAGGGCATATCATAAAGAAAAGCAATTCTCATATCCGTTCACATGAAAATTAGCATCAACCAATTTAAAATATTGAGCTACAAGATCCAGAGAAACCGGCATGCCAAATACATATGCAAAGGAAAAATTGAAACAAAAGAAATTATTCACACCCCACCACACACTAAGTTATCCAATGATTTTGAATCACCCTAAAGCATGCAACCGGGACCTGTGCTAATGCCTGGCCAGCAGGCCGCCCAGCAGCGATCTCACAACAGCATTTCTGCCTGTGCTCGCCGTAACTGCCCGCTTCATCTTCACTCTGGCTTTGGAGTCGAAGCTGTTGTAGCATGGTACGCACATAAACCTCCTTGCTACTATGCCTTTCCTCACGTATTGGTCCCTTTCCTGTATGTACCTTGGCGGCAAGACCTTCAGCATGCTTGCCGTGAAAGGCTTGCTGCACTGCATACAGCTGTCCTGTATGATGTAGGAGAGATCCCTTTCCTCAGTCTCATCCACATCATGCTCCGCGCCGTCCGAAGCAGCCACCTTCCTTGTAAAGCCAAGGAAAGCGGTTGCCGCGTCGTCGCGTCCACCTATTTCAATCCCCATTCTTACACCCCCAATATAAAATGGCTCTAGTCCTATTTATAGCTTTGCGTTTTCAGTCTTATCTATAAAACTCTATTAAGTTGCAAAAAATACAAGAAATTCATGTAAATCATAATTATTTTTAATTTTTCTACATAATGAGAGCTTAAAATTTAAATAAATATTCACGTCTGTAGAGAAGCAATATAAAGGGGATTCGTAAAGTTCCACTATTCGTAATTTCGCCCAAAAAGGCACATATGGGCAGCGCACTATCCCTTTTTCTGAGATGAAGCATGGGCGGGGAATCCGGGTATCGGAACGTCGATTCCGGAATATGCCTCGAAACCCAGGTAGACAAAGTAGAGCCAGACAACAAAGTTCACCAGCCAGGCTATAGTTCCTGGCAAGAATGTCCCCACAAGTGCACCGATGGCTATTGCGATTATGCCAAGCACTATCGCGCGCTCCGCATGCATCCTCAATCTTTCATCCCCGCTTGTCTGCACAACGGTAAAATATATTATAAGGCCGGAGACGATCTCAAGCACATATGTAAACATATACCAAATCGGTTCGACCTTTGATGCCCTTTCCCTGGGCTCTTTATGTTCCGCGACGCTCTTTTCATGCTCTGCCATAAGCCTCACCGCTAGAGATTATATCTATGCTTAGCTTTATTAACACCTACTAAATGCTTCGCCTGCCCGAGCGCAGGAAGAAAATACCGTGCAGCCTGGGCAGCAGCTGGCATAAAACACTCCAGAAACAAAGAGGCTTCGGAATCAATATATCTGAAGATGCCTTGCAAAGTTGCAGAGCTTTCTTGCAGGGCATTCTGCGCAGAGCGGCTTCTTCCTGCAGTAGTTCTTTCCGAGCTCAACCATCTGGGCGTGGAAATCGTTGAAAAGGCGCGTGTCATGTCCGAGAGCTGACATGAATAACTTCTGGAGCTCTTCGTACCCCATCTCCTTGTCAATGCCATATACCCTTTCCATTATCCTCTTTGTGTATGCATCAATCACAAATACCGGCTTACCTGCAGCGTAAAGAATTATGGAATCGGCAGTCTCGTTGCCAATGCCGTCCAGCGAGAGAAGCTCCTTCCTCAGCTCTCCTGTTTCAGAGGAAAAAAAGCCGTCAAGATTTTTGTAATTCGAGGTTATATAAGCTGCGAGGCCCTTCAGCCTGAGCGCCTTCTGCCTGTAGAATCCGCTTGGCCTGACGCTCTGCTCTATCCTTCCAATAGCCGCAGAAGAGAGCCTTGACAATTCAAGCAAGCCATTCTCTTTCAGCCTGGCTATAGCCTTCTCCACATTCTTCCATGATGTGTTCTGCGTAAGTATTGCGCCTATAATTATCTCGTCGCGCGTCTCCCCGGGCCACCAGTTGAGGTATCCGAATCTCTTCCTAAGTGAAGAATATAGTTGCATCAGCCTGGCCTTATTAACTACCGGCATCTGACCACTCATTGTGGGGCGGGTTCCGAGCTGTGCGGTTCCATATGGTACTTCAATATCGCCCTGTTCCCGATGTCGTAATAGAATGACGCATCAAACGCATGTCCGGATATCGCTTCCCTTGCCCAGTACTTGTCATCTTCCCACATCTCGCCTAATGGCAATTTGTCAACATCAAACCATCTCAGCTCCCCCTCGTCGCTATCCTTGATCTT
>JAJZLT010000024.1 GCA_021803245.1 Microcaldota archaeon | reverse complement strand
AAACGGAGAGATTACCACATTGGGAAGAGGCGGGAGCGACTATACCGCTTCGATAATAGGCGCAGCAACAGGCGCAGAAGAGATACAGATATGGACTGACGTCAACGGCATAATGACTGCAGACCCGCGCATTGTGGAGAATGCACTTAATGTAAAAGAGGTTTCGTACAAAGAAGCATCTGAATTGGCCTTCATGGGAGCCAAGGTCCTGCACCCTAAGACGATTCTGCCTGCCATAAGCAAAAATATACCGGTAAGGATACTCAACACATTCAATTATAGGCATAAAGGCACAGTTGTGCTTGGAGACATAAAGACAAGGAGAAGAGTCGCTTCAATAGCCTGCAAGAGAAATATAAAAGTAATAAACATCTACACTCCGAGCATGTTTCTTGCCCACGGCTTCCTTAAGAAAGTCTTTGGAATCTTTGAGGATTTCAAAATACCCATAGACATGATTTCAACTTCAGAGATCAACATCTCGGTGACGGTTGATCAGAAAGAAGACATCAGCCCGGCAATAGAAGAGCTGAAGAAGATAGCAGAGATAGAAGTATTGGACAACCGTGCGAAGGTCTCGCTTGTAGGCAAGAACATGGTAATAATGCCCAGGCTCCTGGGCAGGCTCTTCTATGCACTTGATGGCATACGCGTGGAGATGATATCTTCAAGCACGTCCGAAATAAACCAGAGCATCGTGGTAAATGGCCAGGATGCAGACAAGGCAGTCAGAAAGCTCCACAAGACATTTTTTGGTAGATGACAATGAGCAAAATAAGCATAGGCGTGCTCGGTGCAACAGGCATGGTGGGCCAGACTATACTGAACTTACTCTCGAATCATCCTTGGTTTGAGGTTACAGCAATTGCCGCTTCAGAACAGTCGGCAGGAAAGAAATACGGGGAGGTCATGGCATCAAGATGGAATATAAGCCCGGAGATCCCGGAGTATGTCAGGGAAATGAAGATAAGCGAATGCAGACCGGGACTAGAATGCGAAATGGTGCTTTCGGCATTGGACTCAAGCGTGGCTCTTGAGATAGAGCAAGAATTCGCCAAGGCCGGCTATGCAGTTTCAAGCAACGCAAGCAACCATCGCATGCATCCGGACGTGCCCCTGCTTATTCCAGAAGTAAATGCGGATCATGTCAAGCTTATAGATTACCAGAGGAAAAAGAGGGGCTGGAAAGGCTTCATAGTCACAGATCCAAACTGCTCTACCATAGGCCTTACGCTTGCCCTCAAGCCACTGCTCGATAACTTCGGGCTGGAAAAGGTCATAGTCACAACAATGCAGGGCCTTAGCGGAGCCGGATATCCCGGCGTGCCGTCAATGGACATAGTTGACAACTTAATCCCATACATAAAGAACGAGGAAGAAAAGCTTGAATCAGAAGCTCAGAAGATCCTCGGAAAGTTATCCGGGACCTCAATAAAGCCTGCAGAAGCGGCAGTGAGCGCAAACTGCAACAGGGTTGCTGTCAGGTACGGCCATACCGAGTGCGCTAGCGTAAAGCTTTCAGAAGAGGCAACAGAGGACGAGATAATAAAGGCATTCGATAATTTCCATCCACTAAAGCATTCAGGCCTTCCGTCTGCCCCGGAAAAACCCCTGATTTACCTTACCGGAGAGAACAGGCCTCAGCCAAAACTTGATGTAAATGCAGGCAACGGCATGACTGCGAGCATAGGCAGACTCAGAAAATGCAACATCCTCGATTACAAGTTCGTAGTTCTAAGCCATAATCTTATACGCGGCGCAGCCGGAGCAGCAATACTCAATGCAGAACTACTCAAGACCACCGGGTATATAGGCAAATGAAAACGGCCAGTCAAGGTAAACAGGCCGGGCAAGCGATTGTTATTGCAGTAACATAAAGTATTTATTAGATAAATCCCCTTATCTATGTGCCGCAATGTGCAGTGTAGCGCGTGCGATGTGATAACATGTTAAAACTAAGCGGATGCATGACAGCAATCATAACCCCCTTCAATAAAAAACTTGAGGTAGACTACGAGGGCCTTAAATCGAACATAAAGTTCCAGATAGAAAATGGCGTATCCGGCCTGGTTCCGCTAGGAACTACCGGCGAATCACCTACAATAAGCGATGAAGAACGGGAAAAGATACTTGCAACAACAATAAACGCTGCAGACGGCAAGGTTCCTGTCATAGCAGGAGTAGGAACGAATTCCACTTCGCACACTATAGAATATGCGAGGCAGGCAGAAGACCTCGGCGCAGATGCGCTTCTTGTAGTCTCTCCATATTATAATAAGCCTACCCAGGAGGGCCTGTACAGGCACTATGAGGCAGTATCAAAAGCAGTCAACATACCTATTGTAGTGTACAATATACAGTCCAGGACAGGTGTCAATATAGAGACGAAGACGCTTGCCAGGATGGCAGCACTGCCTAACATGGCAGCTGTCAAAGAAGCATCGGGAAGCATGCAACAGATAAGCGATGTGATCGACAGCATGCCCAAGGAATTTACGGTCCTTAGCGGCGACGACAACATGACCCTCCCCCTTATCTCTGCAGGCGGCAGCGGAGTCATCTCGGTAGTAAGCAATCTGCTTCCCAAAAGGCTGTCTTCGATGGTTGGCGCAGCGCTCAGCAGCAAGATGGATGTTGCAAGGGTAATGCAGCATGAGCTGCTGCCAATATTCAAGGCAGCATTCATAGAGACTAATCCTGTGCCTATAAAGACAGCAATGTCGCTTTGCGGCATGCCTTCTGGAGGGGTAAGGCTGCCGTTATGCGAGATGAGCTCAGAGAACTCCAAATACCTTGCAAAGGTAATTTCAAGGTACATGGAGCTTAAGTTGATAATAAATGGATGAAAAAATCAGAATAGCAATAATAGGATACGGAAGAATGGGCCGCGAAATAGAGACTACTGCGAGAAGCGAAGGAATAGAAGTAGTCTCTATAATAGACCCTGCCAAAGACGGGGCCACAGGAAAGGAGATAACTAAAGAAACCATCGGCGAAGCCGAGATAGCGATAGATTTTTCATCCCCCGGCTCGGTAATCGAGAATATAAAGAGAGTAGCGGGCCTCAAGAAGAATATGGTTATAGGCACTACGGGATGGTATGTGCAGATTGAAGAAGCGCGCAGGCTAATCGAAAAAGAAGGCACAGGATTGATATACAGCCCAAACTTCTCAATAGGGGTGAATATCTTTTTCCAGATAGTAAAAGAAGCCGCATCACTGATAGACAAGTTTCCTGGCTATGATCCATACGTATACGAGCTGCACCACAACCAGAAGACCGATGCACCAGGCGGCACGGCAAAGGAGCTCGGAAGCATAATACTCCAGAACATAAAGCGAAAAAAGGACATGGTTTTTGATAGGATCTCGGACAGGAGGATAGATCCGGCTGAAGTGCATGTGGCAAGCATAAGGGCAGGTCAGATGCCTGGCACGCATGTTGTGGGTTTTGACGGTCCAGCAGACACCATAGAGCTTAAGCACACCGCAAGGAGCCGGGCGGGCTTCTCCGAAGGAGCGATAGAAGCCGCGAAATGGATAAGGGGCAGGAAAGGATTTTATTCAATGAAAGACTTAATAGAAAGCGCAGTCAAATAAACCGCCGAAGCCAAAAAGATGTAATAAAATGGTAAAAATTAACGAGAATTATGATAAACTCAGCTCCATATACCTGTTTGCAGAGATCTCAAAAAGGACAAAGGCCTTTGCAATGGGGCATCCTGGAGTCAGGATCATGCGCCTTGGGATAGGCAATACTACCGAACCGCTTACCGAATCAGTGGTAAAGAGCCTGCATCATGGCGTTGACAAGTTAGCCGATGTAAAGACGTATACTGGATACGGCGACGAGCAAGGCGATCAGAGACTGCGCCATGCAATCTCGGAGTTTTACTCAAAAAGGAATATTGCTATCGCGGAGGATGAGGTATTCGTGAGCGACGGTGCCAAGCCTGATGCAGCAAACATACAATCCATATTCCATCACAAGAGCATAATAGCGGTGCAGGACCCTGCCTACCCTGTGTATGTGGACAGCAACGTCATATCCGGCCGTACCGGCAAGGCAAACGGCATTATCTACGATGGAATTATATACATGCAATGCACAGCAGAGAACGGCTTCTTTCCTGAAACCCCAAATACAAAGGCCGATATCATATATCTCTGCAGCCCGAATAATCCAACCGGAGCGGTAGCCACAAAAGAACAGCTAAGCAGGTTTGTAGATTATGCGAGGGCGAACAGGTCTGTCATAATATTCGATGCAGCATACCATTCATTCATCTCAGATCCTGCCCTGCCAAGAAGCATATACGAGATAGAAGGCGCCAAGGAGTGCTCAATAGAGATAAACAGCTTCTCAAAAAGTTCAGGGTTTACCGGGGTAAGGCTAGGATGGAGCGTAGTGCCAAAGGAGCTGGTGGTTGAAGGCACAGAACGCGGAAAAATAAACGCACTATGGAACAGGAGGCAGACAACAATGTTCAACGGCGCTTCCAACATAGCGCAGGAAGGGGGCATAGCGGCAATATCCCAGGAAGGAATTGAAGAGAACAGGAAAGTCATAGAATATTATATGAAAAACGCAAGCCTGATACGCGAGTGCCTTATCAAAAAAGGACTGACCGTATATGGCGGCACAAATGCGCCATACATCTGGGCAAAGACACCGGGTGCCATGAGCTCCTGGCAATTCTTCGACAAGATGCTAAACGAAGCTCACGTGGTAATTACTCCGGGATCAGGTTTCGGCCCATCAGGAGAAGGATACGTAAGAATAAGCGCATTTGGCCATAGGGGAGATATTGAAGCAGCAATAGAAAGCATCAACGCAAACCTGCATATTTAGGTGATATCGCGAACAAAGATTCAGACCTTTTCTTCTCAAAAGAGGAGATAAACAAGTTAAGGAAAAACTATCCGACGCCTTTCCATATCTACGATGAGAAAGGCATACGGGAAAATGCCAAAAAGCTTTACAGGGCTTTCGGATGGGCCAAAGGCTTCAAGAACTTCTTTGCGGTAAAGGCCTGCCCCAATCCATACATAGTAGAAATACTGAAGAGCGAAGGCTGCGGCACAGACTGCAGTTCGCTTCCTGAGCTGCTTATATCTGAGAAAGTCGGCCTGCCGGGCAATGAGATAATGTTCACTTCAAACGATACTCCTGCAATAGAGTTCAAGAAAGCAGCGCAGCTTGGCGCAATAATCAACCTTGATGATATAACGCATATACCGTTCCTAGAAAGGAGTGCTGGAATACCTGATATCATATCATTTAGGTACAATCCTGGTCCCCTACTGAAGACAATGGAAGGGAATGTAATCGGCAGTCCGGAGCAGGCCAAGTATGGGCTTACCCGCGACCAGCTTTTCCAGGCGTATGCAATAATGAAGAAGAAAGGAGTAAAACGCTTCGGACTGCATACCATGGTGGTATCCAATGAGCTTAATCCTGCGGCCCACGTACAGACCGCGAGAATGCTTTTTAGCCTTGCAGCAGAGATATCAAAGAAAGTAGGCATAGGGTTTGAATTTGTAAATCTGGGCGGAGGGATAGGCATACCATACAGGCCTGAGCAGGTTCCTGTTAATTTCGAATCGCTTGGCAAGGAGATTAAGCAAGCATACAAAGAAATTATAGAAGGGAACGGCATGCATCCACTCAATATCTACATGGAGAACGGCCGCGCCATGACGGGCCCCTTCGGGTACCTTGTTACAACTGCCATACACGAGAAACATACGTACAAGGAATACATAGGGGTAGACGCATGCATGGCTAATTTAATGCGGCCTGGAATGTACGGCGCATACCACTACATGACTGTACTGGGCAAAGAGGGCGCGAAGCCAAATCACAAATACGACGTGGTAGGTTCTCTTTGCGAGAACAATGACAAATTTGCCATAGACCGCATGCTTCCGGAAATAAAAATCGGTGATGTGATAGCAATACACAATGCAGGCGCACATGGCCATGCGATGGGTTTCAACTACAACGGAAAGCTCAGAAGCGCAGAGCTGCTAAAAAAACCGGACGGCTCGGTAGAGATGATAAGGAGGGCAGAAACTACTCGGGATTATTTCTCAACCCTGGACTTCCTAGGATCGAAGTACGCGGCTCTTGCAGCAAAATAAATGTTCACAGCCAGGCCAGCCATACGGCGCAATAAATCCGGCATCTATCATGCAGCATTAAAAATCAAATACCAGCTTTTCCCCTACTTTGGGCGCATACGCCTCTATCCCTTCCATCTCAAGCCTGTCTTTGAAGCTTGTTGTGCTTTCACCGTCCCCATGCACGCATATGATTTTCTCTGCCCCGGAATCACGCGCAAACTTATACAGATCTTCCTGGCCTGCATGGGCCGAGAAGTCATAGAAGGCGAAAGGCGTTCTCACGTAGTAGCTTTCACCGTCTATATTCAATGGCATATTGTCAAGCAGCCTTCTTCCGTTTGTATGCTCCGCCTGGTATCCTGTGAGGAAGATCATAGACCTATCGTTTAGCCTTGTTATATAATCCAGCACCGGCCCTCCATTCAGCATCCCCGCAGTAGTGACTATTATACTGCCTCCTTCAAGCGCATTCTGCCTCTGAAATCCTTTCTTGTCTATTATGCTTGCAGCCGTAACCCCGTCTGCGAGAAGCTTTGGATTCGAAATAAATTCAGGGTGCTCAAGAACTATTGCAGTTGCCTTTCTGGCCATTCCATCTATGAACATATGCTGAGAAAGGCCATTTCTGTGGAGCATTGCTATAACCTCCTGCGCCCTTCCCACAGCGAAAACAGGTATCAACGCTATGCCTCCATTCTCAATGGTCTTCCTTACCGAATCTATGAACGATTTTACCAGCTCATCCCTGTTGGGATGCTCCTTTATCGCATATGTAGACTCAGTTATAAGTATATCGCATTTTATCTGTTCAGCTCCGTTATGCAATAACTGCCTGGAGAGCTTCAAGTCGCCAGTGTAAGCTATTCGCCTGCCCTTCTTTTCTATTACTACGACTGAACTGCCGCATATGTGCCCTGCGTCATGCAAGCTGATGCCATAATTGCCAAAGCTGATGTCTGCCTTGTACGGATAAGATACATATCTGTTAAGGAATGCATTCAAACCTGTCCTGGTGAACTTTGGCTTCTCATGCTTCCTCTTATTCAGCTTGATAGAATCTTCAATGAGCAATTCTGCAAGCTGTTTTGTTGGCTCCGTTCCAAATGCAGCCGGCAGGCCTGATTTGTAAAGCGCAGGAGCAAAACCGCTGTGGTCAAGATGCGCGTGGCTTGGTATATACGCATCAACGCGCGGAGCAGGCAACGGGTATTCTGTCTTACCATCTATCTTTATTCCATAGTCCAAAAGTATGTTCTTCTCATCCTTTATCAGAATCGCGGACCTACCAACCTCTCCGGCTCCGCCAAGGAAATCTATCTCCATAGTCGCACGTTTTATTGTTTACTTCAAATCTGCTATACTTATATCAAGTGACCGATACATTACTAAAAGTTTCCATTTGGATTTGTCCAGAACATAGCGGTGCGTACTTCCAAAAAGATTTAATATCTGAAAGAAAGCACATAATCATGGAGAAATCATTGCCACTAGAAAAAGGAAACAACCACAAGAACTTATTCTTCACTATCGCACGGGTCGGGGCATTTGCAGGTTCAATGACGCTTGCAGGGCAGTTGCCGGCGATCCGGCCTGCCAGCGCAGCCACGCCTCAAGCCGAGTGCGCAATAAATATGCAAGGCCCAAAAAGCGAGCTTGTATTGCAGATGAGGGGCTCCGGCTTTGCAAAATATTCAATATTAGTTGCCGAACGCCTCTCTCCCGATTCCCAGCAGCTTGCATTCAGTTCCATAGTCTACAGAGGGAATGGGAATCTTTACATATACTACGACGGAGCGCTTCAGGGGGAGAAAACCGGATTTAATGGCAAAGCCATATTCCTGAGAAACATGCAGGTCGAATACGTCGGAATATCCGATGTGGCTTTCACCCAGAAAGAGATATCTGCATATTACAAGAAAGGTTCAGTCAAACTTGAAGATGGGGACCAGAAAGCGCTGAAGTACAGGTGGCCTGAGAAACCAAATCCAAGAACATTCAAACAGTGCTATAGTAACGATATCCCATATCTCAAAGGTTTTAAAATAAACATAGTATTTATGCCGCCACGATAACCCTTGCAGCTAACACGTCTTTGGAATGAAATCTTAACCAATCTTTTTATTTATTCCTATTTTTATATATCTCATGCCAGATGAACCCACTTTCATGGATCTAGTATCGCTGCTTCAGATAACGCCAAATACGCCATTGGAAAAACTCGGAAGCGCACTAAATTCCAGCATCTTCGACGCTTCCAACATAGCAGGCACGCTAAAGCAAAAGGGCCTGATAGAATTTACCGCTTACTATCCCGGCCCGAACACCATAACAATAACGCCTGCGGGCACCGGCCTCATAAGCGAAGCTAATCTAAAGTCAGCAGAGCCATTAGACCATCTCGATACAACAATACTGCAGCAGCTTTCCGGAGGCAAAAGAAGCCCGCTAGATCTGCAGAACACGCTCAATCTCAGGCCCAAGGACCTTGCGCTGAGGCTATACAAGCTTTACAAGCAGGGGCTTGCAATCTATGAACTGAAGAGCGGCACCGTGGCGATAATGCTTACCGAGAAAGGTTTCCTGAATGCAAAGGCAACACCCGCGCAGCAGCCCGCAAATATGCCTGCGCATAGCCCTGCTCCAGAGCTGCAAAGTAATGCGCCAGGGGCCATGAACTCAGCCCAAGCCACCATGCAGGGCACCGCATCAGGCGCTCAAAAACCAGGAGAGCAGGCGGTTCAGGACCAGTCATCTGATGTCAAACAGATAGCAGAGGATCTAAGCACAACAGGCCGCAGCACAAAGCCAAAGCTCCTGCCGGTTCTCATCATTGTGGTAGCAGTAATTATAATAGCAGCTGCAGTCTACTTCATAAAAATAAGGTAATAGGCTCATGTTGTTGGATTATTTCGAAGGGAAGAAAGTATTGGACAGGTACGGCATAAGGAGCATAGAGAGCAAATATGTCGAATCAAGCGAAGACGCTTTAAAATTTGCCGGAGAAGGAAAGCTTGTTCTAAAACTCATATCGGAAAAGCAGCTTCACAAATCCAAAGCGGGGCTGGTAAAGCTTGACCTATCTGGCCATGAAGCCATAGCCAAAGCGTACAGGGAACTTGAAGCGAAAGGAAGGGCATTGCAGCCATACAGGATAATAGCGCAGAAGATGGCGCTCGGAGGCGTGGAGATAATAATCGGGGGCAACGAAGACCCGCAGTTCGGCAAGATGGTGCTTCTGGGGTTGGGCGGAATATACGTAGAAGTATTCAGGGATTTTGCATTGAGGCTCTGCCCCATAACACGCCAGGATGCGCTAGATATGATAGACCAGCTCAAGTCCAGAAAAGTAGTAACCTATGGCGGGGAAGCAACCGGCATGATACAGGATCTTCTGGTAAAGACATCAAAGCTGCTTTACGAAAACGGCGATATAAAAGAACTAGACCTGAATCCTGTGGTAGTAAGGCCGGACGGATATGACGTTGTAGATATAAGAATATTGAAATGAGTGTAAAGATGAGAGCACCAATAGACCTTAAACCAATGCTCAAGCCAAAATCTGTTGCAATAATAGGCGTTTCCAGGAGCCCGGATAAGGTAGGCCATATAATACTCCAAAATTACCTAAATGCCGGATATTCGGGAAGGCTATACCTAGTAAACAAAAGTGGCGAGGAAATACTGGGGATGGAGACTTACAGGAGCATACTCGAGATAAAGGACAGGATAGACCTTGCAGTGATATCGATACCTGCCCAGTTCGTACCTGAAGTTCTTGAAGAATGCGGAAAGGCAAAAGTGAAGAGCGCAGTGGTTGTAAGCGGCGGTTTCGCAGAGATAGGGCAAGGCGCGCTGCAAGATGAGATAACAAGGATAGCAGAAAAATACAAGATAGCCATGCTCGGCCCAAACTGCCTCGGAGTAGTTGATCCAAGATCGAGGGTCGACACGCTTTTCCTGCCCACATACAAGCTCAGCAGGCCAGAGATAGGCGGGGTCAGCTTCGTAGCCCAGAGCGGAGCTGTGGGCAGCACGATACTCGACCTGATATCCGGAGAAGGCTTCGGCCTATCTAAATTCATATCTTACGGAAATGCCGCTTATGTTGACGAAGTAGACATACTCAATTACCTGATGAATGACGATGAAACAAAAGTAATAGTCATGTACATAGAGGGAATAAAGAGGGCTAGGGAATTTGTCGAGATAGCAAAGAAGGTAACAAAGAAAAAGCCGGTAATAGTGCTCAAGGCGGGCAAGACTGCCGAAGGAAGTGCCGCAGCACATTCGCATACTGCAGCGCTTGCCGGAAGCTACCAGGCGCACGAAGCAATATTCAGGCAATTCGGCTTCATAATAGCAAATGACATAAGCGAACTATTTTTCTACGCAAAGGTTTTTGCGTCAGAACCCGCGCCTAACGGTGGCAGGGTGGCGGTAATAACCAACGGTGGCGGCGTGGGCGTGCTTACCGTAGACGCAGTCTCCTCTTCCGGGATGCTAAGCCTCGCGCAATTTAGCAAGGAATCTTCCAATGCGCTAAAGAAAGTAATGCCATCTCTTGTAAACATCAGGAATCCGCTGGATTTGGCAGGAGATGCGGATGACAAGAGGTATTCCCAGGCTCTCTCTGTGTTAAGCAGTGACAACGGCATTGACATGCTCATAGTCATAGCACTATTCCAGACTCCCGGTGCGGATTCGCGCCTTGCAACAGAGCTGATAAGGCTAAAGGAAAACATGCAGAAGCCGATGCTTGTGCTTAGCATAGGCGCAGAGTTCACCAAGATGCATAAGATAATGATGGAGAGCGCAGGTCTGCCAGTGTACGATTCGCCCGCGTCAATTGCGCTCGCCTTGGAAGCATTGCTCAGGTATTCTATCTATAAGGAGAAGCACTGAATAAGCGGTTCATTTCTGAAATATATAATATGGTGCATATGCAAGAGAATCGGGACCGATGAATCTGCATGTTTCCAGGCTATGGATAAGTGTTACTGATCTTTGAATAAATGCGCGGCCGTTACTCCGTTATCTGCTGTTCTATGGCTGAGCATCTTTATAGCCGTGCTTATTACCTCCTCTTTCTTGGCATCGGAACTGAGCAGGTCAAAGAGTTCCGAAGGGCTGAACTCAAGCCGGTATCCTGCCTTATTTAGCTTTTCCATAAAGACGCCCAGCCCATAATCCCTGAGAGAGGCGTTCTCCAGCTCGCCTGTTCTTATCTCCATAGCCTCCTGCTCAATCTCCTCGCTCTTCACGCCCAGCTTTGAAACTTCAAGTATCGCGCTGTCCTGAAATTCTTTTGCAAGCCCATGTACTGATACATCATGAAGTTTTATTCCATTTCCAAGCTTCCCGGCCAATACAATCCTTATTATCGGCTTAGCTCCATCAGATGATGCGATCACCTTTCTCGCCTTCTCCCTGGCGAGCTCCTCTATCTCAGCAGGCCCCTTCCCGTCAACATCTATCTCTTCAACAGCAAATTTCCTGGAATTTATCCTGTGGAAGGTGTAGGTTCTCTCTTCAGTATCGTATACAAAAAAACCCTTGCTGTCCTGCTCATTTTCCTTAAGCTGTGTTATTACGGTGCTTCCAGGTATGAGAAAGTCCCTGCCATGGCACTTCATCTCTACACGGCTGTGTATATGGCCGTCTACGTACAAGTCAAATCCGTCTGGCAGGTCGTCTATACGTATGAAGCTGTCACTGAACGGGAGAAGTTCATACACCGATTGATGGAACATGAAAATATTGAAACAGCCTTCCTTTCCCTTTGGCGCAACTTCCTTCAGAGTCTCCCTGAAGCGCTCTTCGGCAATCCCTCCAAGCCCAAAGACGCATACCTTCTCAGTTTTCCCTGCCGTTGTTTTTTCTATAGTTACCCTTGCCTGGGAGGCGTCTACAACAAGGCCGGCCATGCCCAATATACTAACTGGATTAGCAGCGTTCTGCGCCCTTCTCTCATGGGTCCCGGGAATGGCTATTATAGGTACATCTGTATAAGCAAAGCCTTCGCCTTCAAAGCTGGAAACCCTGGCCTTAAAATTCTTCTTCATCGTATTCCTGAAAAGCGCCATCGCTTCTGCTATCACATCCGGAGAGGGTCTTCTATAATCGAAGATATCCCCTGGTATTATTATCATGTCACTTGCTTCCGCGGCTTTTTCGAGGGCTTCGCCTGCCTGCCTGCGCGCATCGTCCCTGAAGCGCTCATAGCCGAGATGCATGTCCGATACAATCGCAATTTTCAAATGAGCACCTAAGTGGTAGTCAATTCAAGTTTTCCAGTCGTAATGCTGTTCTCTCCAGTAACCTGGTCGGTATATCCTATAACGAAGTATCCGCTGAAAAGCTTTCCAACACCGCCGGAAAACGCGGTCCCATATTTGGTATAGCACTGCGTGCTTATGGTATAGTTCTGTCCCACGCCCAGATATATCTGATTCGAGGGCGGGTTATAAGGAGCAGTAAGATCACTGTAAGACCCGTCCTGATTGCAGGCGAATCCGGTTATGTTCAGCGGGAACTGCGAATCCTGAACTATGTCGATGGTAATAATTCCAGATGAGGAGATGCTTGCATGCCCGCAGGTTAAGCCTATCCTGAAGGCGCATTGGTACGGCTGCAGGCCGCTGCTGTTGAATAGCCCGAGAGAATAAAGAGCGCCTATCACCACTGCAAGAACGAGTATCATCCACCCATAAGTGGTCAGGAACTCCATTGCGCTCTGAGCCTTCGGTTCAAGTGACCCATCCGATCCGTCCGTTTTATAATCCAACAAATCCACCTTCATGAACGGCTAGTGCGCCTCAGTTCCATTATCCCTTAGAATCCCCTTCTCTATGAGCTCCTTTATCTTCCCAGGCTGGTAAGAAAGCTTTATCAGTTTGGTATGGCCCCTTATCCCTTTGCCGGATTCGTACGAGGTTATTATTCCCTGCATTTCGAGTTCAGCTATATATTTCCTGTAGAGCCTCGAGCTTTTTGGCTCGGCGTGCAGCGATTCTGCTATTGATACATACCTATTGAATATTTCACCGCTCAGTATGTATGATTCAGTGCCTTCGCTCAATTTTTTGTATTTGCTTCCGTGTATGGACATGAGCGCAATGGCATAAACAACCAGCTTCTGGTGCTCAGGAAGTGTGTTTATAACTTCATACGCTATCTCTTCCTCAGCAAACTTCGCCGCATACGTTATCTCATCTACAGTTATGGCAGAAGTACCCTTTTCATCAGCCAGCTCCCCTGCCTTTGTAACTATCTTTAGCGCTAGCCTCGCATCACCGCCCTCTCTTGCCGCAAGAGCAGCCGCCAGGTTTATGGAGGCCTCGTCTATAGCATTCTCCTTAAATCCCTTTTCTGACCTGTCTTTCAGGATAGAGGCGAGCTCATGCGAATTGTAGGGGGGGAATACCAAGTCGTTCTCGTAAAGCGTAGATACGCTTCTCGGGTCAAGCCCCTCTTTAAAAGAGACGTTATTTGATACGCCAACTACTGTAATCCCGCCAGATTTTATATCGCTGTTGGCCCTGGTAAGCGTGTATACTAAATCATCAAGGTCCTTGACTATGTCGATCTCATCCAATACAACCACTAGGACCTTGCCGTCTTCCTCAATCCAGCTTATCAGCTTCTCATATATGTCTATAATTCCATAACCCCTTTTTGCGTACATAGGTATGTGATCCCCTGCAATCTTGCTAAGCACCCTATACCGCGAATTGTATACCCTGCAGTTCACATACGAGATGCGCGCACTCACTATGGGCAATTGCTTTATCCTTTCCACCACCTGCTTTATGCAGGAAGTTTTTCCAGTGCCTGTCTTTCCGAAGATAAAAACATTGCGCCCGCGCTCCCCCCTGAGCGACGGTGTAAGCGCCTTCTCTATCTCCTCTATCTGTTTGTCCCTGAAAAGCAGATGATCAGGTATATAATGCGGAGAGAGCACCTTCCGGTCCAGGAAGATCTTAGAATCCTTGAAAAGGTCAGCAAAAGCCTCTGCCATTATCCCCCACCAATAAGCTTCTTTACAATATGCTCGTATCTATTCTTTATCCCTTCATCATTAAGTACGGCAACTTCCCCCCTGTCACTCATCTCGCTCATCTTCTTGTCGAACGGCACCAGGCCTATTACTTCAGAATCAAGCTCCGCAGCTACTTCCTTTCCGCCCCGTGCCTCTCCATCAGACATGTTTTCAATGACACCCAGAAGTGCAACCCCGAGTCGCTTAGCCATCATCCCTGATCTTATCGCATTTACTGCGGAGATATGCTGCGGCGTTGTGACAATAACAAAGCCGTCAAGGTCAAGCAATTGTATTATCGAGAGCGGCGAGTCAGAGGTTCCTGGCGGGAGGTCAAGTATAAGGTAATCAAGATTACCCCATTCTGTATTGCTGAAGAATTCGCTTATCATCTTCCCTATCATAGGGCCCCGCCATATAATTGGTTTGCTCTTATCATCAAGGAACATTGCGGTGGAGAGCACCTTAACCCCGTCCTTTTCAATAGGGATTAGCGGGTATACTGCTTCCTTAACAGTGTTTATCCCTAAAAACATAGTCAGGTTAGGGCAGTCTACATCGGCATCAAGCAGGCCAACTTTGTATCCCATGAGGGAAAGAGTATAAGCTATGTTTACCGCAGTAGTGGTTTTGCCAACGCCGCCCTTGGCGCTATATACTCCTATCTTATGCTTTATATTCGACAGCCTTTCCTTAAGCGCCTTTCTCTGCTCGATGACCTTAAAGATAGAGGGATGCACCTGCATCTTGGGTTCGTTAAGCTGCTCCTGCTCCACAATATCACAGAGCTAATATTATTCTATAAGAATATAATCATTTGCGGTATTGGCTCTGGAGCTACGACAAAAGCATAAGTGTGCTTACAAGGCAGCCACTGCCTATTACCGCTTACCCAGATCCTAATATAAAACAGCACCTGCTTGCCGGAATACAGTGCCAAAATGGCGGCGAAGCAAATGCTTTTAAATGCTAATTGGCAAATATGGATATGTCAAAAACTGATCCGCCATACGTCTTGGCAGCGGATGGCCTGACAGGCATAAAAAAGTACTTCTTATATGGCATGCTGGCAATGCTTCTTACAATAGTTTTAACGCTGATATACTCTTTCATAGGGATCACAGGCACAAACCTTGTTGATTCTATAATATACGGCGGGTCGGCAGTAGGCCTATTGATAATCATCGCGATCATTTCAATTGCAGTATTGGTTTTTGCGGCACTGTCACTGCTTGGTCTTCTCTTCGGGTTAAGAGACATAAGAAGAAGCAGCCTAAAGGGCGCCAGCATTTACTCCGGCGCTTCAAGAAAACTCAGAAAAATAGCAATATCCTTATTAATATTAATAGCCCTCTATTACGTCCTGCTTATTTTTGCCTTAATATCTTCAGGAGCAGGGGGAACATGGGTGTCTGTAATTAGCGCCATCTTCGAAATAATCTTAATTGCGATGGGCATACTATTTGCCATAAAACTTGCAGATGTTTACAAGAATCTGTCAAAGGACACTTCGCAGCAAAGATTTAATACAAGCGCTACTATTTTTGTAGTTAGCGTAATAATAATCGCGGCAGCCGGGATAGTTACGTTGGTATCCACAGCTCTTTCTGCGCCTCAGACCAATTCATACGTTTCTCAGGGTCTTCCCGCTCCGCAAAACCCGGTTGCCTTGGCAATTGGCATAATCTTCTTAATAGATTATATACTCCTGACTCTGCATTTCTACTTTGGATACAGCGCTTCAAAAAACGCCTTAACAAAATTATCCGGAAATATGGATATTCTGGCAGCGCAACCGCCAAAGTAGCGATCGCCTTGCAATAATCGGGCGCTGCTTGAAGGCATCAATCCGTTGTTTTTTTAGGAAGTTTTATAAGCTTTCAATGCAATAATATAGCATTGAGAGATTAATTGTGTAATAATATAACTTTTACTAATTATTCCAAATACGCTTAAGTGGTGTGAGAAATATGTATCCAAATGTACAAGCATATGACAGAGGGGTAATGTTCAATCCTGACGGAAGGCTATTCCAGGTAGAATATGCAAAGGAGGCGGTGCGCAAAGGCGCTACTTCCATAGGGCTAGTGGCCAAAGAAGGCGTTGTCTTCGTGGCACATAAGAACGTCACTGAACCACTGGCAATAACAGCCACAATACAGAAAGTCTTCAAAATAGATTCGCACATGGGTGCGACATACAGCGGAATGGTCGCAGACGGGCTTCACATAATAGACACGGCAAGGTCAAGGGCGCAGAACCATAGGCTCATTTACGATGACTACAAGTCCGTGGAATCCATGGCAAGGGACATTTCTTCGTATATGATGCAGGCAACGCAGTACGGCGGCCTTAGGCCTTACGCAGTCTCGTTGCTGGTAGGCGGCGTAGATAACGGTCCGAAGCTCTTCGAGATAGAGCCAGGGGCTTCTTTCCTAGGCTACAAAGCCGACGCAATAGGGGCGGGAAAGAAGATCGCTACCGAGGTGCTAGTCAAAGAATACGAAGACGGGCTTAGTGTAGACGACGCCATAAAGCTGGGCGTGAAGATAGTAAAAAAAATAAGCGAAGAAAAGCTGACAGAAGATAACATGGACATAGGCTACATAAAGGAGGGCAGCGAATATCATCTGCTCACTCGCGACGAACTGCCAAATTTCCTATAACCCTGTTGATTCGATGTCCAAGACAGTCGTGGCAAAATACTCCTTTTCAGGAGAAGAGTTCGAGATTTTCGTAGACTCGGATATGGCTTACGAGTATATAACTGGAAAAAGAAAGGATCCAATGTCAGTGCTTGAAGTAGAAGAAATATTCAAAGATGCGAATAAAGGAGAGAGGCAGAGCCAGGACAAGATTAAAAAAATATTCCAGACAACAGAGCTGCCCAAGATAGTGGAAACTATTCTCAAGAAGGGAGAAGTGCCCATAACAACTGAACAGAGACATGCGCTCACTGCAGAAAAACGGAAGCAGGTAATCAACATCATAGCAATAAATTCCATCGATCCAAGGACCAACGCACCGCATACCCCGCAGCGCATAGAGAATGCGATGGATGAGGCGAAAGTGCAGATCGACCCATTCAAGAATGCTAACGAACAGGTAGATGCTGTAATAAAGAAGATCAACATGATTCTTCCAATAAAGTTTGCAACGGTCAGGATAGAAGCAGAGATACCCCCATCATGGGCGAACAGATGCTATGGGATGCTGAAACAGTATGGCCTCAAATCTGAAGAATGGCTATCCAATGGCTCTCTAAAGGCAACCCTTGAATTTCCAGCGGGGCTGAGGCAGGAAGTTTTCGATAAAATAAATAATCTCACAAGAGGCGAAGCAATAATAAAAGTGATTTAATGACAAGAAAGATAGTAGTGCCTGGAGAAGTTCTTGCGGAAAGGCCGCTGAGGCTCAATGGCGCAATAGTGGAAGGGAGCAAGACATGCGCCACGGTAATGGGCATATTTGATGATGAAAAAACCCTGCTTATACCGTTGGAAGGGCTCTGGTATCCAAAGAGCGAGGAGAAAGTAATAGGCATAGTGGAAGAAGCCAAGTTAAATTCTTACACTATCAACCTGAACGCCCCTTACAAAGGCATACTGATTGCAAAATTCGTCAGGGATCCAATAGATAACAATGCTATAATAGAGGCAACAGTCCGAGAACTGGATAAGACTGGGACAGTTGTTCTTGTAAGGCCCAGGGTGCTTACAGGCGGTAAGCTTATATACGTAAAACCATCCAAGATACCTCGCATAATAGGAAGAGGAGATACGATGATAGGGCAAATAAGCCATGGAACTAACACAACAATAGAAGTAGGAATGAACGGACTGATCTGGATGAGCGGAGGCAATACGGACCTGGCTACAGAAGCGATAATGAAGATACAGGAAGAAGGTCACACCTCCGGCCTGACGAACAGGATAAGCAGCATGCTAAATCTGCCTGCTTCGCAGCACACAGAAGCACATGGCGCAGAAGGAGGAAACGGTGCGCGCAGTGAAGAAAAGGGATATTGATGAAAGCAAAGATGGATCTAATAGTAAATGGAAAGAGGCTTGACGGACGCGGTCCGGAAGACCTAAGGGAAATAAAGATAACGTCCAATGTAATCAGGAATGCAGCAGGCTCTGCCTATATTGAATGGGGAGCAAACAAGATTATAAGTGCGGTATACGGGCCGAGAGAGGCGCTGCCAAAGCATATTTCAGATCCTGACAAAGCGATAATAAAATGCAGATATACTATGGCCCCTTTTTCGTCTCTTGAAGAGCACGGTAAGCCTGGGATGAACAGGCGCGCTGTAGAGATATCAAAGGTTACTGCTGAGGTATTTGAGGATGTGATACTTGTGGACAGCTTCCCTGGCAATGAGATAAGCATATTTATAGAGGTGCTTCAGGGAGACGGAGGCACGCGCGCAGCAGGAATAACCTGCGCAGCGGTAGCGCTTGCAACCTCAGGAATACCTATGCGCGATATGCCATATGCCGTTTCTGCAGGAAGAATCGGAGAGTCGGTAGTCTTGGATCTGAATAAGATAGAGGATAACTATTCGGAGGCAGATATGCCTGTAGCGATAAGCCCTAGAACCGGAAACATAAACCTGTTGCAAATGGACGGAATACTCACGCGCGAGCAGTTCCGGCAGGCTATCGGAATGGTAAAGAAAGCGGGCGAGACAATAACCAGGATACAGAAAGAGGCACTGATAAAACCATATCAGGAGATTGCAGAGAAGTATATGGAAGGG
This sequence comes from Microcaldota archaeon, assembly GCA_021803245.1. GTDB lineage: Archaea > Micrarchaeota > Micrarchaeia > Micrarchaeales > CABMGC01 > JAJZND01. The sequence goes on along the minus strand of JAJZLT010000024.1, from coordinate 3,007 downwards.
TGAGAAAATGCAAATAAGAGCAATAACCGAAGAATACTTAAAAAGCAGATATTCAAGGAACCTGAGAGATGATAATAGGCAGCTCACCGAATACAGGAAGATAGTGTTGAAAACAGGGATAGTGCCGAGCGCAGAGGGATCGGCAGAGATCTTCTTAGGCAATACTCATGTGATAACCGGAGTAAAAATAGGTATGGGGGAGCCTATGCCTGATACTCCAGAAGATGGGAATCTGATAACTTCCAACGAACTCCTGCCTATGGCTTCAGAAGCCTTCGATGCAGGCCCGCCGTCTCCTGAGTCAATAGAGATAGCGCGCGTAGTAGACCGTGGGATAAGGGCCGCAGGAGTGGTCGATATGTCAAAGCTCTTCATAGAAGCAGGCAAAGTCTGGGAGGTCTTCATAGATGTACACGTCTTCAATTATGATGGGAATATGTTCGACGCAGGCACTCTTTCTGCGGTAGCTGCCCTCCTTAGTGCCCGCATGCCAAAATACGAGGATGGAAAAGTCATAAGGGAAGGCAGTTTGGGCAGACTTCCTACGGGAAATATAGTTACGTCATGCACATACGCCAAGGTAGTAGGCAAAGTTGTCCTGGATCCGGATTCAAACGAGGAAGCATTTGCCTCATCAAGGATAACCATAGCAAACGACGAGCAGTATATAAGGGCAATGCAGAAAGGGCTTAGCGGTTCTTTTACCCAGAGCGAAATCGAGTCTGCAATAGAGATGTCATTTGACAAATCAAAGACGCTCAGAGAGATCATAAAAAAGGCAGTAGGTGATTGAGTGGCAAACAAGAGCATAAGATACGGAGTAAATCTAAGAAAACGCGAGGCAGCTGTAATAGCCCAGAAAAGGGAAAAGTACAAGTGCGACATGTGCGGAAAGCTCGCAGTAAGGAGGATAAGCATGGGCGTATGGAAGTGCAGATACTGCAATGCAACATATGCAGGCGGAGCGTATACCTTCAAGACCGCTGCAGGAGAAACTGTAAACAGGATACTTAATTCCGGACGCAATAGCAGTTGATGAGCAATGGTAAGGATATCCTATTCACCTATAGAAGAAATAATTGTCCATGATGTTGTAGAGGTAGCGAGCGAGGACCTGCTGCGCGAAAGGGTCACGCCTGCGGGCACGATGCCCCTCTACTGGTGCGATGGAATCCTTTTCACGTTCAGCTCATTGCCAATGACCGATGAAGTGGTTAGGGATTACCTGCGCGGAAAAGTCCACTGGCTCGAGGCTCATTTCGCAAAGGTGGAGAAATATACACCAATCATGTCCCTCAGCGAGGAAGAGTACAAGACCACAATGAACATACGCATTATAGATACAAGCAAATCCGGAGTGCATAAGGAATTCGTCAAGTGGCTGAAAGATTCTATTAAAAAATAAAAAGTGATATTATGTCTTACGTGTGCATGCACTGCCACAAAGAAACAAAAACCTTGGAGAAGAATGCAGTAAGGTGCCAGTACTGCGGCTTCAGGGCTCTGGCAAAGAAAAGGTCATCCATAGCCAAGGAGATCTCAACAGACTGAGCGTGCAGGTCTATTAATCCTTGCTGCTATTTTAATCTTAGATGGGCTCTTAGCGCAACGGTAGCGCGCCTGCATGGCATGCAGGAGGTTGCGGGTTCAAATAAACCTTTGAACAACTCAAAAGTTTTGAAATTCCCGCAGAGTCCATTAATCCTTCCAGCAGCATAGCATGAAGCCGGCTTAATTTTAGCCTTACAAAGTGCTGCCAGGCTTATTATATTTTGTGCATAAGCATCGCTTCAAGCATGGCAGCGAAATTGATGCCTTTAATATAATCGACGGCGTGCTTATCCAATGAAAGAAGCTTCAAACGCCCGGGAATTAGCTTTAAGTACGTCTTTTTTATCAAGTATGCCGTTCTTCAGGAGCAGAGCAATCTCGTTCCTAAGGTTTGTCATAAGCATCTCAGGCCCATCTGTATTTATGGTATACTCTACGCCATGCGACTTAAGCGCCTTGAATACGCTCTTCATCTCCTCAATGCCTTTAATAACTCCGGTATGAATGTTTGAGGAAGGGCAGACCTCAAGAGTTATCTCCCTTTCCCTTATCATTTCCATTGTTTTCTCATCTTCTGTAGAGCGCACTCCGTGCCCTATCCTGTCCGGATCCAGGCTGGCTATGACATCCTGCACTGAACGATAGTCTTCATCCTCACCAGCATGCACTGTCAATCCAAGGCCCCCGTCCCTGGCTTTCTTATACAAATCTTTATAATGCGAGTAGCTAAACCCGCTGTCCCTTCCACCTGCGATGTCTATCCCAACAACTCCTCTGTTCTGGTATCTAAGCGCTTTACCGACGAGGATCTCATTAAGTTTATAGCTGAAGGTTCTATCCAGGCAGATTATTATGCCAGCCTTGACAGGATACTCCATTGAAGCCCTGTCAAGCCCGCGTATAGCTGCCATCATTATCTGGTCGAGATCCTGCTCGCCACCCCTGTTCCTCTTCATAGGATTGAACCTTAGCTCTAGAAGCGTTATGTTGTTCTTTCTGTACGCCCCGGCTATGGTCTGATAAACCGATCTTTCCACAGCAATAGGGCTGGACTGAATAAGGTCAGTCCATTTGAAGAGGGCTATATAATCCTCGAAAGATTTTACCCTCTTTGGATTTGCAGTTATCATGTCTACGAAACTCCAGTAATCTTTCGTAGGAAGCTTAATCCCCTGCGCGTGCGCTATTTCCCACATTACCGCAGGGTCAACGGAGCTGCCCAGGTGCACATGCAATTCTGCGAGTTCTGTATCCTGCCCAAGAGCGCTAGAAACACTGCTATCGGGACTTATTGTGAAATCCTCCATGACTATCCTTTCCTATTGTAATTTATATAATATAGCGGGAAAACTCCTATCTTTTAGATAGGAGATGAAAGCGGATGCGAAAACAAAAGATATATACCTCTTAATGGCGTAATAACTATGGTCGTCATGAAAACTGCATATAAATATCG